>JBFMEF010000125.1 GCA_040753495.1 Candidatus Zixiibacteriota bacterium | reverse complement strand
CGGCGTATGCCATATCCTATCTAAGCAGTCCGGGGACATATTCGTTTTATCTGAGTGATGATACCTGCGGATTCAGTTTCATTCTGAATAAACAGCATGAGCATATTGTCGGCCAGCTGACCGGGGTCACCTTGCCGCTAACGGGAAACTATTGGGTTACGGCCGGGACAGCGCCATTCCCCTTCGGTTATCATGTAAGTTCGGAGCAGGTAGTCAATGCCACCGGTGAGTTCCATATTTATGTGTGTGACGGTAACTGGACTTTCAATCCGCCGACAATTCCGGGGTATCCGACTCCGGAGCCTCAATTCATAGTGATTTCGGAAAATCGGGATACCACTATTAGTCTCGTCTTTGACTATTCCTCTACCGATGCCCACGGCGGCACGGAGCCATCCCTGCCAAATTCGTACGCGCTGAACCAGAACCACCCCAATCCCTTCAACGCCGGTACTGCTATTAGTTTTGAGCTGCCGGAGCGCGCTGATCTGAATATCACCGTTTACAATATTTTAGGACAGCCGGTCGCGGTTATCGCCCAGGGAAGTTTCCCGGCCGGTTCTCATACGGTTGAATGGAACGGCAATTCCGAGAATGGCGCCGAACTTTCCAGCGGTATCTATTTCTACCGAATGACCGCCGGACAGAGAGTCTTTGTGAAGAAAATGGTGGTTTTGAAGTAGCCCGCCTTATCGGAATATATATCCCCTTTGATTCGGATTTCCCGAATCAAAGGGGATTTTTTGATTCAATTTATCTGCATTTCCTTAATCAGATTTGGCGCCGGGAATACTTTTTCCATTATAAACAGCACATAGCGAATATCGACCGAAATGGTGCGGGTGATGGCGGGGTCAAACTTGTAATCGGACGTCATCGCCTCATAGTTGCCGTCAAAGGCAAGCCCAACCAGTTCCCCTTTCCCGTTTAACACCGGGCTTCCCGAATTGCCGTTGGTGATATCATTGTCGGAGAGAAAATTGACCGGTATATCGCCCAGCGAGGGGTCGATATAGTCGCCATAATCTCTTTTCTTGAATGCCTCCACTAACTGCGGCGGGGCATCAAAAGGGTCAATGCCGCTGTTCTTCTCCATCACTCCTGAGAGTCTTGTCAAATAATGGTACTGCACGGCATCGCGAGGGGAGTACCCCCGAACGGTACCATAATTAAACCGAATAGTGCCGTTGGCGTCAGGATAGAAATTTTCCTTCTTCCACTCGGCATAAGCCGAGATAAGCAGCGGCTCCAGTTTGGTCATAGTGCCGTCAAAGGCTTTTTCCTTATTGCGGATTTCCTCGCGGTCAGCTTCAAGTTGGGACGCAAAATCAACAAAGGGGTCCCCCTGCTGGAGCAGTTCAGCGCGCTTCATCCGGAACATCCGGAGACGGTCCTCGGTGTTGACCAGTTTCGTTCCGGCGTACAGGCGGTCGGCGAACTCGTCGATTTTAGCCGTAATTTGGTCGGCGCCAACGCCTGTAAACTGGTTTTCCACGGCGGCAATCTTTTGTCCTTCCGGCAATTCCCGCGCCCGGCGCAAGAAGTACTTGAATATCTCTTTATCAACCGCCGGCACCAGGTTTATCTGCCCGTAGGTGAGCGCTTCGATATAGTCGAGCGTATCGCGATTCTGGTACCCGGCCTCGCGGTCGATATCTTTCTTGCTCTTCTCCAGCGACCATTTATTAATGTAGGAGGCGAATTTCAGCAGGTCGGTGCGATAAACCATCCATCCCAGAATGAAATTCTTGTCGCGGTATTTTTTCTTCTCGGAGTAGAGGCTGTCGAACTGCTGAAAGATTCGGCCGTACTTATCGAGAAGTTTCTTATCCGACTTTATGAACTGCATGAGCGCCAGTTCTTCCTCAACTTTGCTCTGCAGTAAACTGCTCCGCTTAAAACCATCGAGCATTCCCTGATTCTTCTTGAGGTAGTTGTAAAGCCCTTTGAGAGGGGATGAAAGCCGTATGGCGACTGCCGAATCGCGGGCGGCGGCCGCTTCCATGATAGCAATCAAGTCCTGCCGCAGTTTGATGTCGCGGGGATAGGAGTAATTGACCATTTCATCAGTGGCTAAAGATATATCGTAGCGGCTGGTGGTTCCGGGATAACCGATGACCATGACAAAGTCATCGGCGCCGACGCCGGCTTTGGAGACCGGGAAGAAGCGCTTGGGACGGTACGGGACATTCCTTGTATCATAGTCGGCCGATTTGCCGTCGGGGGCGACATAGCCGCGCAGCAACGTAAAATCGCCGGCATGCCGGGGCCACATCCAGTTATCAGTTTCGCCGCCGTAATCGCCGATAGAGCGCGGCGGCGCATAGACCAGCCGAACATCGCGTATCTTGAAATAAGTGGTCATTATATATTGCTTCCCCCCGAAGAAGCCGGAGATGCGGCATTCGACATCTTTCCCCTTTTCGGAGCGGGCAATAATCCGCTTGATAATTTTCTCAATCTCCTGATGCCTCTTGATACCATCCCAGGCGGGGTCAATTGCTCCCAATACCTGTGAAGTAACATCTTCCCGCGAGAGTATCACATAAAGATTAAAACCGATAGCCTGTATCTCTTCGGCGCGGTTATTAGCCACAAAGCCGTCTTCGAGATAATTATGCTCCGTGGTACTTTGTCGCTGAATGGCGGTAAAAGCGACATGGTGATTGGTAATGACCAATCCGTCCGGCGAGACAAAAGAGCCGCTGCTTCCGGCAACATTGACGGCGGCGTCGGAAATACCGCCCCCCGCCGGATTATAAATCTGCTCAAAGGTCAGCTGCAAGCCGAGACTTTTCAGTTTGTCATAGGGGAGACGGTCAATATCCTGAAGATTCCACATCCCTTCATCAGCCAGCGCCGTCAACCCCCCGGCAAGAACGGTCAGGACGATACAGAAAAAGTACCTTCGCGCTTTCATCATTTTGGTCCTCCAGATAACTTTGACAGGAAAGATAGGAGATGACTGTCGGTCAGGCAACCCCGGAGTTCAAGATATTTGGTCAGATTTTTTCTCCGGCGCCATCCCAGGAGGCGCTTGACAAATAGTTTTTGGATTGCTTATCGTTGCGGAGAGAACGCGCCAAATCCACTAAGTCTTAAAGGACTGATATCGGTCATATGAAATTCAGCGTGAAGCGTCTGGCGAAGGAGCGTCGGGAAGACTTCTTTCTGGTGCATAACAGCGCCAACGATATGGGGTGGTGTTTCTGCACCGCCTGGTGGGTGCCAACCTGGGAAGATTGGCCCGACCGCACCGCCGAACAGAACCGCGAGCTGCGGGAGAGTCTCTTTGGCGACGGGACTTGCGACGGCTATCTTCTTTATGCTGACGAACAGCCGGTAGGATGGTGCCAGTGCTGCCAACGCGACCTTCTGCCGAAAATACGGCAGACCTACAATCTGGTGCCGGACCATGAAGTCTGGGCGGTCTCCTGTTTTTTTATTCATCCCCACTGGCGTGAAATCGGACTGGCGCACTTTTTCCTTGCCGAAATAGTGAAAGACCTCAGCCTTTCTGGTGTTCGAATCCTTCAGGCTTTCCCGCACTGCGGCAGAAAGCTGGAAGCGCACGATATCTGGACCGGGCCGGAGTCGATATTCATAAAATCGGGATTCAGAATTTGCCAGGAAGACCCGGTGCATCCGGTCTATGAATTGAATATTCCCGTCTGAAAAATAATACTTACCGCCTTTCTCAAAATTTCAGTAGAATCTGCCGCGCCGGAATCGTAGAATATGGCGCATGTTTGACGAGCAACCTTCGCGTGTTTCTATCTCCCGCTGTGAGAGCTATTCTATAGACATCCTTCAGTCCAGACTAAAACAGCTTCTTCAACCTCTGGGCGGAATGGAAAAATGGGTAAAGCCGGGGATGAAAGTTCTTCTGAAGCCGAACCTCCTCTCCGCCCGTTCTCCGGATGCGGCGGTGACCACCCATCCGGAGCTGGTTGCGGCAATCGCCCGGGAGGTGAGGGCGCAGGGGGGAGAGGTTGCAGTCGGAGATTCTCCCGGCGGCGGCGTGAGAGAAATCAGTGATGTTTGGGAAAAGACCGGATTAGCGGAAATTGCTGCGCGTGAGAACCTGCGACTGGTAAATTTTGAAGGCGCCGGCGTCGTCAGATACCCCGTCAACGGGCGGGATTACTATATTTCGCGACCGGTGGTAGAAGCCGACCTGATAATTAATATCCCTAAACTCAAAACTCATGTGCTGACCATGCTCAGTGGGGCTGTAAAAAATATGTTTGGAATTGTCCCCGGGTTCCGCAAAGCCAATTACCATAAAGAGGCGCCGACTCCCGATGCCTTCGCTCAAATACTGGTCGATATTCTCTCCCTCAGACCGCCCGACCTCAATATCATGGATGCCGTGCTGGCGATGGAGGGAGAAGGTCCCTCCTCCGGAACGCCGCGATGGATGAATCTGTTGCTGGCATCGTCGGACCCGGTCGCCATAGACGCCATCGCCGCCTGCATCATTGGAATCAGGGCTGACGATATCCCCACGACTAAGATTGCATCCGAATCAGGGCTCGGTATCGGCTGGCCTGAGGCGATTGAGGTGGTTGGAACAAGGCTACAGGATGCGCTCTGCCCCGATTTCAGGTTGACTTCTAATCGCAAGATGAAATTGATTCCGGCCCCGATTTCGAGATTTCTTGGCAGATATATCTGGATTCGACCGGCGATAAATACCGCAAACTGCTCGCAATGCTATCTCTGTGTCGATGCCTGTCCGACCGGAGCCCTTTCATCAACGCCAACAGAATATCCGGCAATTGATTATGAGAAATGCATTAATTGCTGGTGCTGCCATGAAAGTTGTCCCTCAAAAGCGGTCGATATTGAGCAATCCTGGCTTGCCGAAAGGTTCATAAAATGATACTTCGCAGGAACTGCGCTGTCTAAATTAATGCTTGACAAATAGTTTCGGAAATGTTACTATCAGTGTAGCATAAACTGCGAGAGGAATCAAGACAGGCAAATTCGTTAATTAAATAATAGAACGGATAGAATACTCTTTCCGTTCAAGGTGCGTTAAGGAGTAAGCGTCATGAAATTGACCAAGGCTTTAGCAATTAATGTTGCTCTGGTCATGGTTTTGATCTGTTTCGGCGCCCCGGCCGTGTTTTCATCCGATGAACATCCCTGGGATCAGGAAGGTGGAGACAACGGCATTGGCGGCACAGGCACCGACTCTACCGGAATCAGACCTACGTCAAATGTCGGGTATAATCCGACGGGAAAAGATGGTCTGAACCAGATTAACTATTTATTGGTTATAGTACGGTACAGCATAGAGTCCGGTTATTATGCCGTCAGCCAGAAGTTCACTAAGAAGGGCGTTGGTAAAATAGAGAAAGACAAAATGACCTGTGTTAATTCCAGGTAACTAAAAAGTGACATATAATGAGCCTTACCTCACATCAAAACTTGGATTTTGATAACAGGCTTCTTGAAATTGAAGAGCAGTATCGCCTGAGAAAGCCTGATATCGCCGGCGAGAAGTTGAAGGCGCTGGAAACTTCCGGGTACGCCCCGGAAGGGTATGAATTAGGCCTCTACAAATCGCTTAAGGCGCAGGCGCTTTTTAATGATGGGAAGTACAAAGACGCTATGAAATTCGCTCAGGAGGCAAGCCGGATGCTTGCCTCTTCCGCTTTTCATCAGCGCATCGGCAACAATCTCTTCCTGCTCCACAAAATCTACATCGCCATCGGTGATACCAAGAGTGCCGAGAGGTATGCTCATGACGCTTACGCCTTTTATCGTCAGGCTGATTTCCGAAGCGGCATGGTGGATGCCCTCAATGGGCTGGGGCAATTGGCTTTTATCCGCTGCGATTTTCAGCAAGCCACCGATTATGTCATCGAAGCGGTTGACCTCTCCCGGGGCGACAATGTCCGCATGGCGCGCCTGATAGGTAACCTCGGACGCATCGAGATTCTCAACGGAAACTGGGTTTCGGCTGAAAATAATCTGAAAACGGCCCTGCGGCTTGCCGATGAGCTGAGCCTGCCTATTTCCAAAGCGAGAAATCATCTTTCGCTCGGTTATCTGCATATCCGCCAGCGGCAATTCAACACCGCCTCGCGGGAGTTGAAATCGGCGCAAATCATCATTGACAAGGAAGATTTCAAGAGAGAGCGGGTGATTCTTGCCGAATACTCAGGAGAGCTTGCTTTTGAGATGGGTGACCTTGTCCAGGCGAAGCGGATTCTCCATGACGCTCATAATATGGGCCGCGAATTAGCGCCGGAATCGACCCTGGTGACTCAGGTAACACGCCGACTGGCGCAAATAGAATATTCCCTCGATAATCTGGATGAAGCCCTCAAGTTTGCCCAGAAGTCCTTTGACCTCTCCGTAAAAGTCGGCGAGAAGACCGAAATCGGATTGAGTCAGATGGTTATGGCCGAGGTCTTCTGCGCCCGAGGCAATTATAACGCCGCCTATGAATATGCTATGAACGGGTTAGAGTTACTCCGCAAGGTGGCTGACCCTTATGATGTCGCGCGTTCCTTACTGGTTCAGGCCGATATCTTCATCCACTCCGGGGATGTCAATCGGAATATAATCGATAAGACCTTTGAAGAGGCTTTCCGGATTTTCAATTCTTTAAAAATTTTCTACTGGTCCGCCGAGACCCGCTTCCGCCAGGGGACTTTCTGGTGCCAGCAGGGGAATATTTCGAGCGGGTTTAAGAATCTTCACGAGGCGGAAAAGATTTTTGAGACCATCGCCGAGAAGACGCGGATCAGGAGTATCCGAGTATTCTTGCAGGAGCTCTCGCGTCACGCTGTGGAGCGGTCTCTCACTATCGACAACGAATTCAAGATTTTCGGCAATTACTTTACCGACCGGGAATATCTGGACCTTAAGTCAGGCAAACTTCAGGAGATAATTGGAATTCTCAGCAAGCGAACCGGAGCGGGACGGGTGGTCGTGCATAATTTCGGTCCGGACGGCGGCGATCTCTTTTCCAATATTAATCTGAGCGACCATCAGAAGAAGAAATTTATCCAGCAGTTCACCGAGCTGCTCGGGGAGGAATTTAGCAAGGACCGTCCGACCCTGATTTTGGATTCCCGCCGCGACCCCTTCATAAATGAATTGCTTCAACCGGAAAAGGGAAAGGTAGTCGCCAGCGTGATTGTAACGCCCCTCTTGCGGGGGGGTGAAATCGCGGGGTATGTCTATCTCGACCGGGAATCGTCCAATGGCAATCTGGCGCCGTTTGGACAGCGGGAACTCAATTTTGTGGTTGGTTTTGCCGACCTCATCGCCCTCAAGATGGCGGAGTATGAGCGGTATCTTCTGGAAGAGGACAACAAGCGTCTTAAAGCGCAGTTGCTGGAGCGCTCGGCATTTCCCAATATCATCACTCAGAACAAAGAGATGCTGGAGATGCTGGCGCGGATACAGCAGGTGGTCAATTCCGATATCTCCATTCTAATCGAAGGGGAGACCGGTTCCGGAAAAGACCTTCTGGCGAAAACTATTCATTACAACTCGGAGCGGCGGGACAAAAAATTTATCTCTGTCAATTGCGCGGCGCTTCCCGAAACGCTTCTCGAATCGGAGCTCTTTGGTCACCGGAAAGGGGCATTTACCGGCGCTGACCGCGATAAGACCGGTCTTTTTGAGGAAGCGGACGGCGGAACTTTCTTCCTGGATGAAATCGGCGATATGCCGCTTAGCATACAGGCGAAAGTCTTGCGGATTCTCGAAGAAAAGGAAATTGTGCGGCTGGGGGAGACCAGGCCGATTAAGGTTGATGTCCGCATTCTCTCTGCCACCAATAAAGATTTGAAATCGGAGATGGAAGCCGGAAGGTTCCGTCAGGACCTCTATTATCGTCTGACCGCTCTCTGTTTCAAGATTCCGCCGTTGCGGGAGAGACGGGAAGATATACCGCTTCTGATTAAGCATTTTGCCGGGGATAATCATCGCTTTTCGCCCGAGGCGTTGCGAATGATGGTGGCTTTCGATTGGCCCGGCAATATTCGGGAACTGGAGAACGAGGTCAAGAAGCTTACTTTGCTGTCCGGTGAAAGCGGGATTATTGACCTGCCGCTTCTTTCCGGAAAGATTATTTCGGCGCAAAAGGGTGAAGCCCGGGACGGTTTTGAGCTGAATACCGACGTCAGTTTCAACGACCGTTTCACCTTGTATGATTATCTTGCTGAATATGAGAAGCGCTTCATTTTGAAAGCTCTTCGCGAGCAGGGGGGAATCAAGAAGCACGCGGCGTCGATTCTCAATATTCCGGAGTCAACTCTTCGCTTGAAAATCAAGCAGTATAATATTAACCTGGAGAATCTCGGGGCGGCTTGATTTCGTCCGGCGTTTTTTCCCTTGAAAATCTGATATATCCATCTCATTCAACCATCTTCTTTGGCTGGGCTTCTGAATTTATAATCTGCCGGCACATGCCTTAATATCGCCTTTGTTGAGTCACTGGCAGGAGCGCGCCTCTGACAGGGACGTGCTGTATGTCCGCATAAATCTTCTTGATTTTAATTGGGGAATGACTAAATTCCGATTTCCGGTTTATGCCGGAAACTATGATTGGCATATCTGAATAGACCGGAGAGGTGTCCGAGTTGGTCTAAGGAGCACGCCTGGAGAGCGTGTATCCCCTAAAACGGGATCCTGGGTTCGAATCCCAGCCTCTCCGTATTAATCACTTCTAACAAATCTTTCCTTTATCTATCAATAAGTTATTGACAGAATGTTCTCCGATTTCGTATATTTCTAACAATTGTCTAACGGTTTTGAGCGGTTTCATGGCAAGTATTCAGTCCAAAAAGACGAAGGCGGGAGTCAAAATCTACTATGTCGTGGTCTCCGTCAAGGGCCGCCATAAGTGGATCAAAGCTGGGACCCAGGCTGATGCAAAGGTTTTGAAGAAGAAAATTGAGGCTTTGAATGCGACAGAAAGGCTTGAGAAATTGGGAATTTCCAGCCGCGACAAGCGGATTGACGAGTTCTTTCAGGAGTACCTTGACCATGTCAGGCTAAGGACCTCCCCTAATAGCCATAAGAGGTATAGAGCCGCATTGAATGCCTTTATTGCCTTCTTGAGGATCTTTCATAGTAATCTGAAGATCCTAAGACAGATTACACCTGAGACCATTGAAGATTTTCAGCAGAAACGCTTGGAATCAATTGAACTCAAGACCTTATCTGATGATGAGAAGCCTGGGAATCATCTCCACAAGAGGCTTCCTTTGCCGCAAACAGTCAATTATGAAGTAAGTGTCATCAGATCGGCCCTGATTTGGGCTCAGGATAGAGGATTGATATCATTGGTGCCAACACGGAAAGTCAAGCCTTTAAGAGCGAAGCTGACAAGACAGGCTCGAGTTCTTACCATTGAAGAATGCAAACTTCTTCTGAAGACTGCCAAAGAAGTGGCAAAGACTGACAAATCGATGAGAGTCTATCACGATGCTTTTCAGTTCTTGCTCAATACTGGCTTAAGGTCTGGGGAGTTATGCAATCTGACTTGGGATGATGTTGATCTTAAGACAGGATTAATCAGGATCCGGCCTAAAGAAGATTGGACACCAAAGAGTTACTCCAGGGAATTCTTTCTTAATGAAAAATCGGTCAAATTGCTGGGTGGGTTTGGCAATAAAGAGGGGTATGTTTTCAAGACCGCTTCTGGCAAGCAATTGGAGCCTGATAGGTTGAGAGTAGTATTGATCAAAGTGGCAAAACTGGCAGGAATCAAAGGCTTAACCAGAGTTCATGATTTGAGGCATACCTTCAACAGCTTGATGCAGATGAATGGAGTCGACCCAGCAACTATGGGCAAGATTCTCGGTCACAAAGACATCGAAACCACAATGATTTATACTCATCAGACGCAGGAGCACTTGAGGAAGAGTATAGAGAAAGTGGGGGTGTGAGACCGAAAGATATTTATATGCTTGATTGCTCAGGTATTAATGACCAAGGAACTGGAAACTCCAAATCCAATGTTCGCACAGTTCAATCGGGCGCTCAGACTTCCATAATGATGACCATGGCGGACACTCAAGATATATCACTCTCCAATGCCCTTTAAGTCATGCTCCATTCAACTAATAAATGAACCATCGTTGCCGATAACTTATATATGATGCTCTCAACACATAGTCACACATCTCCAACCTGGTCTGCACGTGACGAACATTCTTGTGAATCAGAGATTGAACTCGTGAATCAGATGAGTGACTATGTCCGTAGGAAAGCAGGCAAAGGATACAGAACACTAATTGCTCGCGAAATAGCCGCTGTTCTCAGCCCAGGAACTGCAATACCAAGTGAAATTCTAGAGTGTCTTGAGTCGTTACACACATTTACATTGATTCACGACGACGTTGTTGACAACAGTCCAATGCGTCGTGGACAAGATACATTGTGGAAGCAATACTCCAAGGATCTAGCTATCCTCTACGGAGATTACCAGCATGCCTTTGTATTTCAAAGATTGGCCGAATCGAGAGACGTACCTGAATCATTTCGTATCCCTCTAATCGAGGCATTCGCATCTGCAAGTATGAGGGTACAAGAGGGCCAGATTGCGGAATTGCAGCATCTCTTTGATGTTAGAATGGACCAACTGAAATACTACAAGATAGCCTCATTGAAGACATCCTCCTTAATCAGTCTCTCAGTCTTCATTGGGGCAATATTCGGACAGGCTTGCGAGAGTGCTATCAGCGAGTTGATGCAATTTGCGGACTACTTCGGTATTGCCTACCAGATATACAATGATATCATTGACTTTACCACTTCCCATGGTAAGTGCGCATCTGATGATATTAGATCTGGTGTTATGTCTCTCCCACTAATAATTTACTGTGACAGTATGCTAAGGGCTTGCGGAAGATATCCTTCACTCGAAATGTCGGCATCAAACACTCAAATCCGTGAAGCTGTGGTCACGGATATATTGAGACTCAATATCCTGCAACAGGCATCGAGCATATGTCGCATGTATTCTGATGATGCGGAGTACCATCTCAAATCAGCTCTACAAACCGTAACTGCTCCAACAATCGGGGAAATCCTTTGTAGATTTAGGGGTGTCTTGACGGGTTTCAGTTGCACTTAGAAAAACGATGCCTTAGGAATGTGACATACAGTGTTCTCAAGAATAGTGTACCAATTTCAACTACTGTTCTAATCCCAAGTAATATTGTCGATCATAGTTATGACACAATGATATAGCATTCTGTATGCTTTCAGTAATCAACACGCCTTTCCAATTCAGCTTGTCTCCTAAACTTGGCCACCATTCGGGAGTAGTCGGCCTTTAGTGTCTCGAAGTCTTCGTTAATATTGCTCCACTCAGGCACACTACGGAAATACCGTTCGGTAGAGGCGATATAACATCTTGTGCATTCACTGTAAAATCTATCAAGTTCGGCTTTGTCTTTTGAAAGGAGCATTCTTCTGTAATATACATACCCCTTGTTGTGCATGCACATGCCTGTGAACTGTTTCTCTTCCAAAGGGTTTATGTTCGATTCATAAAGAGCGGCAGCTTCACTCAGAGCGTTCGTGTCATTGCACTCGATCGACATATAGTAGGCAAGATTCGCTAGTACCGTTCCTTTCAAATGCATATCATCTTCCATTATAACATGGTCTCTGTTCGTCCTGGAATCTAAAGCGCGCAAGACCTTCTTGCATCGTTCGATGACCCATGCTTGTCCAACATCCCCAGATAGCCATCCATGTCTTGCCAAAGTCCCAACCGCGAATGCCGAAATATGCAAAAGCCGTTCGTCGATTTCTCCTTCAGATATGGTGTCTTCATTTATCCATCCTTCTACTAATGATACAAGATCGCGAATGATCTTCCTCCTAGCCTGAACTACTTCTTCATCTGAGGGCTTCTGCTTCAGTGACTTCTCAAGTTCCTGTCGCATTTCGAACACCTGCCTGATTCTGGCCTGCGCATGAATGACTCGGAATTCTTTCTTAAAAGGGAACTCCTTCACTTTCAATGAAAGCATTCTTTGGCTACCGTGCACTACTAGGTCTGTATAACCCAATGCCAGAAGTAGTATCAACAAAACCAATCTTCTTTCGAGGCCATTCTTATCAGTGTCCGTCGGTTTCATCTCCACGCACCAATAATTTTCCCGGGAATTGTTAACATTTGAGCAGCCTCGGATAATCCGTGATACCAATTTACGAAATTCATCGACGTCTCGCTTCCGTTTCATCGCGAGGTCCTCTGGAAATTGGAGCATGCTCTTTAGCAATGATATATCACCAACCAATTTAGGTGTATCGACCTTAACACGAAATGGAAATAGCATGAACTTTCTATACACCTCACCGAAGTCTGCTCCAGTAAGTGAAGAACAGGACACCACTCCACCGAATTCGCTTTCCAACAATATCTTCTTAGTGTCAATTGCTTCCAGAATCTTATCAAGATTCGACTCGAGCGATTTCAAAACAGATATTACCGGCTGGACATGACTCTTCAGGCGTGACTTCGAATAAGTATTGATATCAAAGGGATCTATGTCAAAAAAGGACCTATAAGACTCCCTCAACTTACTACACGATGTTATCATATGATCTCCGAATAGTTCCTCTCTTATCATCTTGACGCCTTCCCAAATACCATAGATCTCCTCTGGTAATTTCTTCTTTGCATCGCACT
>JBFMEF010000124.1 GCA_040753495.1 Candidatus Zixiibacteriota bacterium | reverse complement strand
GGCCGAAGCGGAGCAGACCCTTCATCTGTTCCACAAGAAAATCCGGCAGGATAAGGGACGAGTGGACCGGATTGCCGCGGCAATAATATTGCAGAGATTCCTGGATGAGCGAAAAGATAAATAACAGAACCGGAAGCAGATTCTATGAATACTTAATCTACTATCCGCTGACCGTATTCATACTCCTGCTGGCATTGCCGCTTCTGCTGGTTCTTTTCCTGAGATATCTGATACGCTCCACCGGCGCCCCGCTGAGAAGCGCCGCCAATCTTTTCGGCTTTGTTCTGACACTGCTGCTTCTCTCCGGGGGATATTTCGCCGTGCAGCTTCTGACTCCTTATGACTTGGGGGAAGAACGGCGCTCCGTAATCATAGATGAGGATGATCTTTTCCCCCGAATTTCGGAGCGGTTTCGCCAAGGAGGCATAATTCAAAGTGAATTTCTCTTCAAAACGGCGGCAGTAATCGGCGGAATCGACAGATATATAGCGCCCGGGCGGTACGATTTTGCGGGGAAAGTTTCCTTATATGACGTGTTGCTGAAATTAAAACGTCAGGAAGTGGCAACCGCAACGGTAACTATACCGGAGGGCTCCAATATCTATAAGATTGGTTCAATTTTGAGCTCAATGCTGGAGCTCGATTCGGCGGCGTTCGTGAATTTTGCCCTGGATACGGTGAAAACAAGACGTCAATATCAACTGGAAGGTCTGGAAGGGTATCTTTTCCCCGACAGTTACCGCTTTCGATTCGGCATCAAGCCGGAGAAGGTTTGCGAAGTCCTGGTACGAGAGTTTTATGCCCGAGTGGGCAGGCTGCTGGATTCCGCTAAAACCTCCAAGTTGTCTGTCAGGCAGATTGTGACCCTGGCTTCAATATTGGAAGCCGAGGCGATCCACAAAGAGGAATTACGGCTGATTTCCTCGGTGTACCACAATCGTTTGCGCCGCCAGATGCCGCTTCAGGCGGACCCGACTGTCCTCTATGCCCTCCGGGAACCGAGCCGTTCGCTTCTCTATCGTGACCTGGAGATTGATTCCCCCTACAACACATACAAGGTCCGGGGCCTTCCGCCGGGACCAATTAACTCTCCCGGCCTTGCCGCCATAGAGGCGGCGCTGAATCCGGCGGAGAGCGAATTTCTATATTTTGTCGCCGATGGCACCGGGCGGCATATCTTCTCCAAGACGCTGGAGGAGCATAACCGCGCCAAGAGGCGGATTAAAGCTCTGCAAAAGAAATTCAAACAGGGTTAAATGTTGAGGTCGGCGGTCGCTTTTGCGAGAAATTGCCCGAATTGCGCCGCCACTGGATTCAGTAGCGGCTGGTCGATAATATCAAATGCTTGTGCCTGAGTCGAAACCAGACAGATTAAACCGATACGGCTACCATTATTATGGATAGGGAAGACCGCGAGCGATTTTGAAGGTTCCCCCAGAAGCAGCTTGCGCTCGATAAAATTTCCGGAAAAGTTGTCGGGATTATTCTCGATATATGGATGCCCGTCCCGGAAGACCGAATGTAGCAGAGAATCCTGGTCAGGGAGGGTGAGCGAAATCCCCTCGGGGGCATGTTTGGAATTCTTGACCGCTATCACTTTGAGGGTATTGTCGCGGACGGAATGGACAATCAGAACCGCCGTCGAAAGAGAGAGATGTTTCTTGAGCTTCTTGTATAAAGAGAAGAACAGCTTATAGATATTGTTGTTGCGGCGAAACAGCGCGGAAACCGAGCGGGTTACCAACTCCCAGGAACGCCGGCTGGTTTTGGTAAGCAATGTAACCGGTCCGGCGGCGGCAGAGACATCATCTTTCATCTTTAAAATCCTATTTTGGTCCCTCTCATAGGTTCTACGAATAATGTCTAATCCTGTTCCACAGAAACGGTCTCATCTCTGGTAATATTATATTTTTTGACCTTTCTCCAAAGAGTAGTTCGGCCAATTCCAAGAGTGGTGGCGGTCTTGCTGAAATTCCAATTATTGGCGCAGAGAGCGGAATGAATTCTCTCTTTCAGACTCTCTTCCAATGTACCGTTAAGCTGGTGCGTTATAAGCCGATGTTTCCCTTCGCGCGGCATACTCCCCTGAGAATTGATGAACATAATATCCTCTTCCCGGATTCGACCCTCGGGAGAGAGGGCGATGGCTCTCTTGATGGTATTCTCCAGTTCCCGGACATTTCCGGGCCAATTATGCGCTACCAGCCGCGCCAGAGCCGGCGGGGAGATTGAAATATTCGCCTGATTCTGGCGGGATTTTTCCTGATTTATGAACCGCTCGACCAGAAGGGCGATATCGTCAGCCCGCTGACGCAGCGGAGGGATAAGAATTGGCAGTACATTCAATCGATAATAAAGGTCATCCCGGAAATTTCCCGCACTGACCATCTGCGCCAGGTTCTTGTTAGTGGCGGCGATAATACGGACGTCTACTTTCTTCGAGACTGAGGCTCCGACCGGTCGAATCTCAGAATCCTGCAGCACCCGGAGGATTTTTGCCTGCAGGGGAAGCGGCATGTCGCCGATTTCGTCGAGAAAGACCGTGCCGCCATCAGCTTCCTCGAACAGCCCTTTATGATTGGAATAGGCGGAGGTAAAGGAGCCTTTAATATGCCCGAAAAACTCCGACTCCATCAGGCTGGCCGGGATAGCGCTGCAATCGATCGGGACGAATTTCCGTTTCCGTCTCTGGCTGTGGAAATGAATCGCCTTAGCCAGCAAGCCTTTGCCGGTGCCGGATTCACCGGTAATGAGCACCGAAATATCGGTCGCGGCGACCCGCGCCGCCAGATTCTTCAACTGCTTCATTGCCGGCGATTCGCCGACCAGGTTGTCGAACCCATATTTCCAGGCGATTTCTTCGCGGAGGGCGGAAAGCTCGACCTTAATGTTTCGATTCTCGAGGGCTCTTTCTATCAGAACCAGAAGCTCATCGTTTTTAAACGGTTTGGCAATATAGTCATAGGCGCCGCGACGGATTGCCTCCACCGCATTGCGCACCGAACCATAGGCGGTCATTATGATTATCTCCGCCGGAACGCCGAACTCCCGCACTTTTTCAAGAAGTTCAATACCGCTGCCGTCATTCATCTTCAAGTCGGTTATAATGAGGTCAAAGGGATACGTTTTTATCTGTTCCAGCGCCTCTTTCAGACCACCCGCCACGGTAGTCTTGTAGTTGTGGCTCTTGAGAAGAATCTCCACCGTCTGGCGGAAGGAGTCATCATCATCCACCAGCAGAAGCGAGACGCCGGTGAGCTTGCTGTTAATCGTTGACAAGGACAATTCTCCGGTTTATATGAGTGGCAAATTTCCTGGGTGAGTTAACTGTTTCCGCCGAAGAGTTGGGAAGAGGGTGGCTTTCAGAATCGAACCGGTTCAGCGCCTCCGCCATCTCCTCGGATACTTTGCTGATTATCTCCATCAGTTTCATATCGGCGTCGCTGACCGCCCGGTCCCGGCGCAGCTGCAATTGCTCCACGGCCGATTGCAATGCGCCCAGTTTGTTATTCATATAATGAATCAGTTCGCGGCGGGGGTTGTCGGCGCCGCCCGGTGTCACCGCCGACGAGAGAGGTCTCTTTAGAGAGACGGCGGCGTAATCATATCCGGCTATCTGAAAGCGGGTAATCTGCATATTTTCGGGAAGGGGCGATGCCTGATCATCTCCGGTCGGATGGTTCTGGCGAAGTAATGAACTTAAAAGGTCTTCTGAGATTGGGCTCGTCGGCGATTCCGCTGACACCGCTGTAAGAGACTTCCCCGGGCATCGATAAGCAATTATCTGAGAAGACCCCTGGTCTATTACATAATTGTAACTGCTTCCCTCTTGTAACAGGCTGCGGATTATTTTTAGATGCGAAAACTCCTCGAAGTAGCGGCGAAGCATGCCAATCTGCGCGTAAAATAACTGCTGCATCTCGGAGTGACGGTGCCATTTTTCGGAGCCAATGAAACCGGCGGCAAGTTTGTCGCCGTTGTGGTTCTGTCCGAGGCTGGCGGCGCAGAGAACAAAGTCATTTCTGGCGCCCGATTCACCCGACGTCACTCCCCGGCAGAAAATGCCGGCGGCATCATTGTCGATAGTGCGCCAGATGATTTCCAGCGGCGCAGGAGCAAAATTTTCCGGAAGAAGAAACTCCTCCCGGTTGGCAATGAAGGCGAGATTGTCTAAGGGCGTCAATGTTTCAAAAAATTGGCGGCTCTCCGGCGATAAAACCTCTGCCAAGTAGAGCTCCAGGCTCAATCTAAAAAGCGCGCGACTTAGAGTTGACGGATTGTTCAAAAAGGTGCAAGGTGGGAGCATAGTGCTGTTTAATATCCTGTTTCAATATGACACATCTATATGGTGTATCGACCAATCCCAAAAAAGATTAATAGGGATATGTTTCAAAAGCGACCGACGTCATAGTAACGAAGAGCGATTTCTCGATAATCATAAGTCCATATCGTCACGCCGTTTATAGCGACCGAAGAATTGTGACGGAGCAAATTTTAAAAAAACTTGACAGCACCCCACAGCCGTAATATTTTCGCTTGTGCCTATATCAAAAGACGACATACTGAAGATTGCCGCTCTGGCAAAGCTGGAATTACGCCCTGAAGAGTTAGAATCGCTCCATCACGACCTGACACAGATTATCTCTTATATTGACCAGATTCAGCAGGTGAATACTGATGGAATTGTGCCGCAGAGTCAGTTTATAAAAGCCGAGAATGTCTTTCGGGATGATATCGTAACGCCCTCTCTCACCAGAGAGCAGGCGCTCTCCAATGCCCCGGATAAAGATGACGATTACTTCCGGGTGCCGCGGGTGCTCTAATGAATAAAACCGGCGTTCTGGCGGTGATTCCGGCAAGGTACCGCTCCATCCGTTTCCCGGGGAAGGCTCTGGCTGATATCGGGGGGGAGACTATACTGGAGCGATTATATCACACCGCGGCGTCCTGCCGGTTAATCGACCGGGTGGTGGTCGCATCGGATGCCGATGAAATATTATCGTTCTGCCGAATGCGGGGCCTGGATGCTGTCCGGACTTCGGCGAAACATAAAACCGGTTCCGACCGGAGCGCCGAAGTGGCGCAGAAATCAGGGGGGGAGATTATTGTCAGCATTCAGGCCGACCATTGGGGGGAGAGCCGGTCCGATTTTGAAAAAGTGATAAAAGATATGCTATCCGATAAGACCATAAAATATGCTACCTTTGTTAAAAGAATTGAAAGTGATGAATATCTTTATGACCCGAATCGGGTGAAGGTGACATTTGACCGGGACAATTTTGCGCTCTGGTTCTCCCGCTATCCAATACCGTATCTGCAGGGAGTTAACGGCAATCGCGCCGCCCAGTTTGATTACTACTATCATATCGGGGTCTATTTTTTCCGGCGGGACAGGCTGCTTGCGTTTCATCGCCTGCCGCAGAGCCGTCTGGAAAAGGCGGAATCGCTGGAGCAGTTGCGCATTCTGGAGAATCAGGGAAGAATGAAAGTCTTCCGGATAAAATCCCGTATTTACAGTGTTGATACCAGGGAAGATCTGGAGCGGTTGAAAAGAACGGCTTTTATATAGATGGAGGATTCTGTGTCAGAGAAGAAGACTAAATATATATTTGTGACGGGAGGGGTGGTTTCGTCACTGGGGAAAGGAATAGCGGCGGCGTCGCTGGGACTGCTTCTCAAGAAGCGGGGTTTGAAAGTCAATATGATAAAATGCGACCCTTATATAAATGTCGACCCCGGCACGATGAATCCCTTTCAGCATGGCGAAGTCTTTGTGCTTGATGACGGCTCTGAGACAGACCTGGACCTGGGGCACTACGAGCGATTTTTAGACCAGAATATGACCCGCGAGAATAATGTCACCACCGGTCAGATATATCATACCGTTATAACCCGCGAGCGGCGGGGAGACTATCTGGGAGCAACCGTGCAGGTGATTCCGCATATCACCGAGGAGATAAAAGAATGCCTGCGCAAGCCGGCCAAGTCTGACCCTGATACCGACGTCATCATAGTCGAAATCGGCGGTACGGTCGGTGATATCGAATCGCAGCCGTTTCTGGAAGCGATTCGTCAGATGGCGCTGGAGGCGGAGCCGGAGGATACCGTTTTCATTCATCTGACACTGGTGCCGTATATTGCCACCGCCGGAGAGGTCAAGACCAAGCCGACCCAGCACTCGGTAAAGGAACTTCTGCAGATAGGAATTCAGCCGAAAATTCTAGTCTGCCGGACGGCGAAAGAGTTGACCGATTCGATTCGAAAGAAAATCGGGCTGTTCTGCAATGTGCCGTACAAACATGTCATTTCCGCCGTCGATGTGGAAACTATCTATGAAGTCCCCTTGCGGTTTCATATGGAGGGGCTCGATACCGCCGTCTGCGAGCACCTGAAACTCGATTACGGCGAGCCGGATATGAGCGACTGGGAGGAGATGGTGGCAAAGATAAAGAATCCCCGCCAGCGGGTTAAAATTGCCATCTGCGGAAAATATGTGAATCTGAAGGATGCCTATAAGTCTATCATCGAGGCGTTTGTCCATGCCGGCGAAGAAAATGACGCCCGGGTCGATTTGATATGGGTTTCCTCCGAAGATATTAAACAGTACGGGGCGGACAAATTCCTGTCCGATATTGACGGGCTTCTGATACCGGGCGGTTTTGGGGAACGGGGAGTGGAAGGAAAAATCGAAGCGATTCATTATGTGCGGGAGAACCAGATTCCGTTTTTGGGAATCTGCCTGGGTATGCAATGCGCCGTGATTGAGTTCGCGCGGAATGTCTGCGGGTTGGAAGATGCTCACAGCTATGAGTTCTATGCTGATTTGAAGCATGCCGTGATTCACTTGATGGCGGACCAGGAAGGGATAACCAACCTCGGCGGCACCATGCGCCTGGGGGCGTATCGGGCGATTCTGGATAAAAGCACCAATACCTATAAGGCTTATGGCGTCGAAGAAATATCGGAGCGGCATCGTCATCGATACGAATTCAACAACGCTTATCGGGAGATGTACGCCGATAAGCCGTTGAAACTTGCCGGAGTTTCGCCCGATGGTCGTCTGGTGGAGATAATTGAAGTGACCGGTCATCCCTGGTTTGTCGGGGTGCAGTTTCATCCCGAATTGAAATCCCGCCCGACCCGGGCCCATCCGCTCTTCCGCGATTTCATCGCCGCCGCGGTGGAGTATTCGGTAAAAAAAAACGATGAGATAGCCGGCACGACTGATTTGCATCTCGAAGGATTGGGGCTGCGAGAGAAAAGATAAGGGGAACTCAAACCGCGTAGGTCAAAATCCCCCCGAACCGTGTGTGCATAGCGAAGCGCGAGTGGGGGTTTTGACATTCTGAGGGTGAAGCGTTGCCGAAACCAAAAAGATTTCGACTCATAATGGCTGCCTATAAGGCTCCTATCAGATAAAACTCTCTTCCATCCACCCCAGGCGGATTATCTCTATCCTATTCAAATCACTGGTGCCGAGACCGAATTTCTTGTCGGCGGCTATAACGTGCGGGGCGGTGGGATTGAGAGAGCGGTCATCACCATAATGGTCTTGTCTTTTTAATTGAATTATCCGCAGAGCGAGCGAATCGAGGGCGACCGGGTCAGCGCTGACCAAAATACCGCAATAGTTCCAAATATACTTTGGGTCAATGTAATGGGTGGAGACAGCGTGAAAGTGCGGGGTGAGCATTACCTGGATGTTCAAGCGGGTTTTGTCCTTGACGACCGGCAGATGCCAGATGGCGCCGAGATTGGAGCAGGAATTGGGATGGTAATCAGGCATATTGGGGACGAAGACGATGTAATTTTTAATCATGCCTCCGACCACAGCCCAATCATGAACGCGCATCGGACGGACATTTATAAGAGCCGTGGCGCTCTGAAAAACCGGATTGGCGCGAACCTCCTGGTCGTCAACACTCAGATTCTTTTCGGCGACACCGGTTTCCAGGATACGTCGCACAATTGCCTTTTCAACTGCCGCCGGTGTCGGAAGATACCGGTGATGATTGGTCTTTATGCCGACAACATCTTCCGGTTTGATGATCTTCCTCCATCCCTCGACCGGCGTCTCCACTCGAAAATAGGCGCAGACTGCATCATCGAGCATCTGCTGAATCAGTTGACCATCAAAGCGGCCGGGACCGAGGACAGCATCGGGATTGCGCACCAGCACAACTCTGGTCCTGGCGATTTCGGAGGAGAGAAGCTCCTCAGCCACCGTCGGCAGCCCAAATGCCATGCCGGCCGCAACGGAGGCTGTCGATTTAAGGAAATCGCGACGAGTGAAAAGCGCCATACCTTCTCCTGGCTATAAGGCTCCTATCAGATTAAACTGTCTTCACTCCACCCCAGGCGGATTATTTCAATCTTGCTCAAGTCGCTGGCGCCAAGATTGTATTTAGTATCGGCGATAGCGATATGGTGCGCCGAGGGACGGAGCGGGCGCTCATCGCCGTAGTACCGTTTTCGTTTCTCCTGGATTATTCGCAGACCGACCGTATCGGCCGCCACCGGGTCGGCGCTGACTATTAAACCTCCATAATTCCAGATATATTCTTTGTCGAAATGATGCGGTCCGGCGTTATGAAACTGCGGTGTCAACATCACCAGAATATTCAAACGGGTTTTGTCTTTGACATGCGGCAGATGCCAGATGGCGC
>JBFMEF010000123.1 GCA_040753495.1 Candidatus Zixiibacteriota bacterium | reverse complement strand
CGGTGAGCTGCGTCTGGGTAGTCATTACACCGGAGTGAGCGAATATTATAAGAAGGTTGCCGAGTATGACCGCGGCAGAGATGGGATGCTTCCCGATTTCGGTTTCAGATTCGACAGCCGCTATCGTTCCGGGTATCTGGGTCTTTCCGGCGACTACTACGACCCGCGACGTCACGGCTTTGAATTAGTTTCACGATACCAGGAGCTGTTCCAGTTCCGCGGCGGTTATCGGACCTTCTTCCACCATCAGGCGACCGATAATCTGAATAATATCTCGGCGCGGGAGGCGCTGGATACCGCCTGGTCGGTGCCGGGCGGTAAGATGCTGACTCATGAAGACAAAAATCCCGGTATCGATTACGGTCTGACCCGGCGGGAGATAAATGCCTCGGTAGAAGTTCGTCCGACCTCTAAATGGGATTTGCGCATGGTGGCGGCACATCGAACCATTATCGAGAAAGGAACGGAGCAGGCGACCGCTACCAATCACTGTTTCTCCTGTCATATAACGTCGCAGGCGGTTGCAGCGGAACGGCGGACGCATTTTTATAGCGGCGGTATCGAAGTCAGCCCGGGACCGGTCACGCTCGGCTATGATTATCGTTATCGCACTTTTAAGTCTCTGGTGCCGGGCGCAACCGTATTCTACGACCAGGCGCGGCATCCCGTATCGGGAGCGATGGTAGCAGAATTTGGCTCCCGTGTTGCCTTCGATAACAGGGAAGTCACTTATTATATCTTCCCCGAGGTTAATAAGTCGGCGCACACATTCAAAGCCAGCGCTGACATTCTGGGAGGATTGCTCAGCGGAAGTTTCACCACCAGTAAAGCCAAGAACAATGACGCCGGCTTGGAACTGACCGGCAATGGCGGTGTGGTCCGTTATTTTGTTCGCCCCGGCAAGAGGTCAACTCTCAACATTACCGCGTCGATTCATCGGGTCGAGAACGATACGGTTTTCATTGACCTGCCTAACTGGCGCGAGGGACGACCCGGAGGCGGACAGAATTTCGATTACACCCGGTATTCATCGCTGACCCGCACGGTGGGAAAAGGGACCGTTCAATGGAAATACCGCCCCAGCCGGAAATATAATATCGCCCTGATGGCGGGGATGGAATCGGTCAAGCGGGATGACTATCCGTATCGCGGCGCCGATTATGAGACCAAGACCTACAGCTTTGAAGGTTCTCTTAAGTACCGTCCCGAGTCTCGATATCAGATTGGACTTAAGTATCATCTCGATAAGACCAGTGACCCGTTCATAAGTTTTGGAAAACTTCTGGAGCGGAATGGCAGCGCTACTCTGACACCGCTTCCGGGCAATACCCAGGTATTTTATTTCCAGCGGGATGCTCTTCGTTACGGAAATATTTCCAATCAGCCGGAACTGTCGCATCAGGCCGATATTACGCTGGCATACAAGATAAGCGAGAGAGCCTCGCTTTCGGCCGGCGTCAAACTTCTGCTTGAGAAAAACAACAATCTGGACAGTCTCGAGTATGAGCATGAGATGTTCCAGCCGAATTTCAGCCTGACCTTAACACCGCATCCGCGCTGGGCGATGAGCGCCGGATACAGTTACTACTCGGATAGATCGAATGGGCCACTGGCGGTGGCAATGATGGATGGCTGAGCGGGACATCTTAACGGCACAGTTGGTGCCATCGACCATTTCGGTTCCCTGTACGGTGAAACCGATTATCATTCCCGGGCTCATTATCTCTCGCTCAATATTAATTTCGCCGCTACGGAGAAGTTGAATCTCCTGTTCACCGGCGGGTATGTTAAATCGGAAGCCTATTTCGATAAGATAGTCATGCCGGAAGTGCCGGAAGTGGAAGCGGAAATTGCGCCCGGTTATTACTCCTTTGATATGATTGACGAATATTCCGATCTGGCATATTCGCAGTTGGAATTGGAGTTTGGTGGAACGCTTCGGGTAGCAGAGCAGATGACACTGAACGGTAAGGTCAGTTATATCGATTTGAGTGATGACGAAGGGTATGTCTATGGCGTAGAATCCGGTTCCTTGACAGTAGTGCGGACCTGGATTAACATAAGATTCTGAGTTAGCCTCCTTTCTAAAAAAGGCAGCCCCGCTTCGGCGGGGCTGCTTTTTTTACGCAAGAATCAAGCGCTCGGTCTTAAATCCGAGTGTATAGCGGGATATCTGAGTCGGATATGGGAGCGCTCTCACTTATTCATAAACGGCAGGAAACTCATAAAATCGGCATGGTGAACAATGAGGGCTTCGGTGGTCCGCTTGACATGGTCTCCTTCGGCGGCATGCGCCGCAATGATATGCAGTACCTTGTCGGGCACACCGCACTGCATCGCCAGCCCGACACCGGAAAAAGGATGCCGCACGAATCTTCCCATATCGCTGGTGACCGCTTTGCCGTTGACTTTGTCATACTCCAGCAATTTGCCGACATCGGCCAGGATGGCGCCGGAGACGACAGCATCAAAGTCAATCGGCAGATTGTTGCCGAAGAAGTGAGCCATTATTTTGGCGGATTCGTGGGCAATATGGACGACCGCCCGCTTATGCTCCATAAAAGTGACCTTGCATTCTTTGGCAAGGAGGGTAAACGGTATCTCGTGCAGGTCGGCGACAATTAGTTTGCTCTTGGAAAGGGCCAGCGCCCAGGTATCGGCGGTCTGAGCCCGCAGTTTTTCGTCTTTTATCCAGTTTAATTCCGGCCAGAGTTCTTTGACTTGGTCGAGCATGAACTATTCTCCATCTTGATTTTTGAGTTTCTTTGGTGAATAATTAAGGGGAAATACGAGGCAGTGTCAATTGGATAAATAATCTTGCAGGAAAGTGATATTGAGGCAGGTCGAAATTCCCCCTCGATTCTGCGGCAGGCCGAGGCGAGGGGGGGGAATAGGTGCGTCCAATTAAGGTTCTTTAGGAGGTTATAACTCAAGCATGATGAAAAAGAATTTACTTTCACAAGCAAAATCATGGCAACCTGACAATACAGACAAGCATGGAGCCGACAAACGTAAATTTGTAGATTTTCTGATCGAAAATTGTATCGGGCATCGTAATGCTAGATCCATTCTGAGCATTATGAGAAACACCCAATTCGAGCATGTCTATAAAAAAGGCTCGTTTCAACACAACATAATTGTACCACTGAGACAGGAAGGAAAGATATTTGTCGGAACGTGTCGCAGGGGGGTGTTTCTCATTGAAAGTGGAGAAGATGCCGCAACAACAATAGAATTCTATCAGTCACGCATAAGGGCTGAACAAAAGCACTTGAGAATTCTGTTAGGCATAGCCCGAAAAATGGGCTTATTTGCCGATCCTGTATATACTAAAGTCGCGACTAGACCAACCAAAATCAATGTCTATTTAGACGAATCAGGAGTGCCTTCGCTAAAAAATCTTAAGCAAGACCCCTATTTCATAGTATCAGCTATCTTAGTTGATAATGCTAAAGTCGAAAGAGAAATAAGCCGAAAATTCCGTCGCATTAAAGAAGACTTGCAATTGCGGCCGGATTCAGAATTGAAGGCATCCAGATTGAGTACAAACCAGATCGAGTACTGCCTTAAAGAGTTGGCTTCTGTCGAATACGAATTTGCGGCCGTTTGCTTTGTTAAAGTAAATCTCAAATCAAAGGGGTTCACTTATCCCAAGTCATTCTATAAATACGCATTTCGATTCGTAGTTGAAAGAATCTTGTTGACTAGTGGAGCAGCGAATCTATTCTTCGATGAATAT
>JBFMEF010000122.1 GCA_040753495.1 Candidatus Zixiibacteriota bacterium | reverse complement strand
GCAGTAACTTTTTGCTAAATTTAGCATATAGAGTTCTATTGTCAACGGATGCCGGCTGATTGCCGAAAACAATAATAAACAGGCGAGGTTTTGTATGTCTAATTCGGAGAGTAAGGGACGGGAGGAGAAGTGCGGAATGATGATAGGAGGACTGATTGTCCTTGGTATCGGCGTTCTTTTCCTGCTTATCAATCTCGGCATTATACCCGGATTCAAGGTCATCTGGCCTATCATCATGATAATTGTCGGTCTGGCGCTGATTATCGGGTCGTTTTCCAACAGAAAGAAAGACCAGTTTCCCGGATGACCGACCGCTTCAACGACCAATCGCCGCCATCGGATGATGCCTCTGGCAGTTTCCTGCGAATTCCCGCCGATACCGGTGAAAGTCCTGAGGCGCCGCCGGAACCGGAATTTCAGAAAAGTCTGCTTTCTTACCTGACACTCTTCTTTCTTTTGGTTTTCATGCCGGCAAGCTCGCTTCTGTTTGTCGGCGACCCGACCGAAACTCTGAGTCTTCTGGCGCAATCCCCTATCCTGTTTATCTATCTGCCGACCATGCTCACCTGGTGGGGAGCTTTTCTTCTGATATATCTTACCGTTTACCGGGAAAAGACCGGTCTGGCCGGTATCGGCTTCCGACGTCTCCGCCTGCTCGACTTCTTCTGGGCGCTCGCCTTTCTTCTGGCATCCAATCTCCTGCTGTCGCTGCTGGCGCTGTTGCTGGCGCAATTCGGCTTGGAGATTCCTGGCGAGCTGGAATTGATTCTCCCCAAAAACAATACCGAGCGGATTTTCTGGGTGCTGCTCTCTTTTACTGCCGGATTTTGTGAGGAGGCCGCCTTCCGCGGTTATCTCCTGACCCGCATCAAACTCTTTGGGAAAACCAGAGGATGGCTCCTGCCGGTGATAATATCTTCGCTCGCCTTCGGCTCCGGGCATGCCTATCAGGGCTTAGGCGGTTTTATTCTCCTGAGCATCTACGGGGCTATGTTTGCCCTCTTGTTTCTGCGGACAGGAAGCCTCTGGCCCCCTATAATTGCCCATTTCTTTCAGGATTTCTCCGCCCTCTTCTTCCCCTTCCAGAAATGATCAGAGCGGTTTTCTCTTTCACCCCTGCGGTGGTGGTCCCCCTTTGTACAGAAAACTGAGCAGAAAAGTGGCATCCAGAATATTTATCTTCCCATTGGAATCAGCGTCCCCTTCATATAACCCGACAGGCGGTCCAGACTTAAACAAGAAAGCGATGATATAGGTGATATCAAGAATGCTGATATGGCCGTCATGATTGGCATCCCCCTTGGCATACGGCGTATCGGTTAAGAATCCTTTCTTGACATAAGGGAGAAAAGTAACATAGCCGGCTTCAAAAGAGAGCGTTTTCCCCTGCACCGTGGAAGAATCAAGCGTGCCGACTCCGCTTCCCCCGGAATGCTGAAAGTAAAGATTGATAATCGGACCGTCACCGGCAGGCAATTCCGGCTTTGAACCGCTCAGGCTGGGCACCAGAATAAAGGCAAGTTTCTTCTCCGCCGGTACATAATTGGCTAACTGCACCTGGTCAAAATACGATGAGCGGCAGCCTACGGTATCATAGGCAGTAAAGGTCAAATCGATGCTTCCGGCATACGAAATCGGCAGAACAATCCGTTTCATCGGGTGGCAGTTGCGAAGCCGCACCGGAATCTTGACCGTTTCTCCCGGGGCAATGGTCAGGCTCGGGAAAGAAATAGTGTCGGCAAAGGCTATAATCATTTTCTTGCCGGTGCGATTATGGGGACCATCCGGAAGCAGATTCTCCAGTGTTACATCAAAAGCGCCGCCGTCGGCATAGGTATGCGGCGGATTTTGAAGGTCCGACGTTCCGCCGTCTCCGAATCGCCACTCCCAGGATGACGCGCCGATTGAGCTGTCACTGAAGTTTACCTGAAGCGGCGCCCAGCCGACAGCGGTATCAGCATAAAAGTCGACAAAGGGGCGACGGGTATTGGCGAAGGCGAAATTATAGGTATCCCAGTTAGCCACGGTCAGGTCATTCTTGCTTGAATATTTGTAATAGAGCACCAGCGAATCAAGCGGTACCGTCGCCAGTGACACCCATCCCGATATCGGGTCAGAACAGTATTGATTTATCGGAAGAATGGCGCCATCAACCAGAACCGAATCCAGCGAGAAGAGCGGATGCTTCTCGGCATAGAACAACTTCTTGCCGGTGGCATAAATCGTTTCGGAAAAGGCTTCCACCCCATCGCCGTCAATATCGACCCAGGCAAGTTCCTCCACCACCATCGAAAGAGCCGCCTGCCAGACCGGACTGCCGGAAAATGTCCCCCCGATATTTTCATAGAGGCGCGGCTCATCCCACCACCTTCCGGCGGCAAGGTCATCATCCCCATCGTTGTCGTAATCATAAAGCGAAACAGCGGAGCCGTAACCACCATCCGATGATTCCCAGCCGGGACTGCTGTTCAACACTCCAGCTCCATTGTTGAAGTAGACACGGTAATAACCGTTTCCCCCCAGTTGAAAATTATAAGCGACAATCAGGTCGAGCCAGCCGTCATTGTTGACATCCCCGAATATCAGAGTATTTCCCGATTCGACAATACTCGACTGCCACGAGGGGGATGTCTCCAGAACGCCATTTTGGTTATAATAGACGGCGGTAGCGTCGTCATCATAGCAGAAAGCCAGGTCGAGGTCGCCGTCATTATCGACATCACCCCAGGTCACATCCATCGCCTGCGTCAAGGCGCCTGATTGCCACCCCGGAAGAGTCGCTAATGAGCCGCTCTCATTAAAATAAACACGGTCCCGCTGCCTGACAGCATTATACCCCTCGCCGGTACTGACCGCCAGGTCAAGGTCGCCGTCCCCATCCGGGTCGCCAAAAGCGCAGGAGAAACTGTTCATGCTGTCTCCGCTGCGCCAGGATGGAACCGTTCCCGGAATGCCATAAGGATTGGAGTAAAGCACCGCACGATTGGTAGTCAGAAATCCCCCTTGACCCAGAAAATTCGAAACCGCCAGGTCCGGAAATCCGTTGTCATCAACATCTCCCACCGCGCAATGCCCCGAGTATTCTATATCATTCGAAAACCAGGAGCCGTTTGCCGGGAGCGTGCCGTATCGCGACAGATAAATGAAGTTACGGGCTCTCACAATATCGTTCCCGTTGGAGAAACAGACATCAATATACCCATCACCATTCATATCCCGCCAGACCATACCGGTGGAATAGACATCCTCTTCCGCCGTCTGCCAGAAAGGAACTACCTGAATCGGCGGTTGAGCCTGCGTTACTGAAATTAAGATCAGAGTGAGGAAAAGCGGTAAGAGGGAATATCTGATTTTCAACATCTCCGGCTCCCTCCTTGGGAGTAAATTATTTGAGAAGAATCATTTTTCTAACGGACGAGTAACGGTCGGATTTCATCCGATAGAAATATAAGCCGGAGGGGACATTTTTGCCATCATTATCTCGGCCATCCCAGGAAATCTGATGTTTCCCGGCATCGAGATTCCGGTCCATAACAGTCCTGATTTTCATTCCCAGAAGGTTAAAAATTTCAAGCTGAACCTTGCCGCCCTGCGGCAGGTCGAATTCAATTGTCGTGCTTGAATTGAAGGGATTGGGGTAATTCTGTTCCAGCGAGAAATGGTGCGGCAGCAGTTCTTCATCGGTGTCGGCAATATCGGTTGACAGGTAGTTGAACTGTGCCAGATAAACGTTCTTCCCTGCGGAACGCGGGTCAACCCAGGCAATCCAGCCGTCCCAGTTACGGTTTACCGCCGCGGCAGAAATCATATATTCGGTGGAAATATTCGAAACCAGGTTCTGCGCCGTCCGCGCGTTGAGATGAGCGCTGTAAACCTGATAATAGACCGCCCGCCGGCCGCTTCGGGAATCGGTCCACGTCGCTATAACATATCCGTTGGCGTCAGCGGAGACGTCAATATTATCCGGATTGGCTCCGGCCGGAACCGAAATCTCAAACGGCGCCGTCAAAACCGCTCCCGCGGTGGAAAATTTGCTTAGATAGATATGTCGGCTTTGGTCGGCCGCCTCTCCCTGCCAGAGAACTATTAATTGATTGGTCATACCAATCGCCGCCGATATTTCTGTCACATAAATATTGGACAGTGCGCTGGTATAGACTGATTTTCCGAGAAGATTACCCTGCGAGGAATATCGCGCCATCACCAGCGTCGCTGCCGGTCGATAGGTAAGGAAAACGACAACGAAGTTCCCATCCCGGTCGGCGACAGCCGAAAGACCTGTAACAGTCAGGTCGAGCACCGTATCGGAAATAAGAAACGGAGCGCCGATAGTATTGGAAGGAGCCGATATCATCCTGCCAATCACCTGGTCCTCGGGGTTCGCTTTTTCAATCCATACCGCCAGTCCACTATCGCCGGAAAGTGCCACCGCCGGCGATATCTTGGGCGATGGTTCATTCTCATCTGAAATCATAAAATCGGAATTTTCCAGTACGCCAGAATTGTCGCCAAAACGGCCAAATATATGGCTGCCGGAAACTCCCCCCACCGCTCTACCGTCAGACCAGACCACCGCCATCCGCGACAATGATGCCGCTATGGATGGCTCTTTTTGAAGCGCCGGAGGAATATCCGTATTCACTTTCAGATTGCCGCCGGCGATGCTCCCGTTACTATTGACCAGCTGAAGGAAAATATCCCCCTCATCAGACCTCTGGTCAGTAAAAGCAATTGCCCCCTGAGAATTATTTAGAAGGGCTATCTCTGGTTCCGTTGACGGCGCCCCGGCCGCATCATCATTTATCAATCTATCGCCGCTGAATAGTTCTGCCCCGGCTGATGAGAACGCTCTTAAATAGAGGTCGGTATGATGCGCCCGCGCATCACTCCAGCCGCAAAAAATCTTATCGGTTGGTCCGATGCCTGTACAGCTTTCCCAGCGACCGCCACTTGTCTCCTGATTAGCGACAATTGCGGCGCCGTTCAATGCGAAACCGGCCGAGAATCTCTGTACCATTATATTTGAGAACGTGCCGACCGCCGCCCAGGACGCCACCAGAGTATTGGCGGCATTGACCGCCAGCGATATATCCCAGTCGCTGACCTCAGGCGAACTGGCCGAAATCAGCCGATTGCCGCCGGTCAAACCGCTTCCCGGCACCACTCGCTGAAGATAAACTTTCTGCGAATCAGCCCTCTTGTCCAGCCAGGCAACAGCATACCCATCAACCGATGAGTATGCAATATCCGGCAGATATTGAGACGAATCTGCCGAGGTTAGTTCTATAAGGCTGAAATCATCCCCGCTGGGAACCCCTACCGAATTGAAAAGCCGCATATATATATCCGGGTTCCCCAGACGGTAATCCTCCCAGACAACAGCGATACTGCTGGTTCCGCCGATAGCGACCGCCGGTGACCAGTGATGGGCATCATTGCTGTCGCCATTGACCTTAATGGTCAGAGTTGCCGGTTGGCCGTTGGCGTTGAAAATCTTCATCGCAATATTATTGGCGGTACTGTACTCTTCCCAGACTGCCACCAGACGTCCATCGGCAAAGCCGGCGATGTCAAATGGTCCGGCATAGTTGAAAGTAATCGTATCGTTGACCGCGCGGGGGGAAATAATCTGGGCTAAAGATGAATTGTACCGGGCAAAATAAATCCGCCCGGTCATTATATCCCGATAAGCCAGATAAAAACCGCCCGAACCGTCGCTGCAGGCTTTGGGCTCCAGCAGGTCATATCCGTCACTCCTGCCAAGCACCAGCAGATTACTGCCGACGGCGACTCCGTTTTCGTCAAAAATCTGCGCATACACCTTGGCGCTGCCGCGACGGTCATCCTGCCAGACCGCCAGCATCCGGTCGCCGCCAATACGGACTAACGACAGATGCCGCTGCTCAAAAGCGGCTGGGGAGACAGTCTCGGAAAGAAGCAGGTCAGAAAAGTCGGCCGTCCTGGCTGCGGTGATGTATGATACGAAAGGAGGACTCTGGCGGCTCTCTGGCTGCGCTATCTGCTCCTGATGTCTCAATTCGCGAGTTCCCGGCGAGGCGGCATCAGCGCTGCCGATAAAATAGCCGGCCGCAAGAAAGAGAGAGATGCCAAGGGAATAACTGAAATTTCTCATATAAGTCATTTCAAAAGGCAATAATACCATAAGGTACAGTGCAATCGGTATGCCGTCAGGCTTAAATTAATGCTGCCGCAGAATTCGCTTTTCATGCCGAACACCGTCTCGCAACCGACTGCAATTTAATCGGTTATCGCCACCTATCTTCTTCCGGAATAGGCCTCCTGCCCGACTGCAAGTACAATCCCTTAAGGATAAGCAATCAGTTTCATAAAAATGAGAATTCCGCTCCTCTGGCGGTGAGTCATGCGAGGTTGAGCATCCCCTGTTTACCCATTATCAATTATAACAAAAATTCCCTTCTTAGTCAATTACAACTGCGCAACCATCCGCTTAATTTTCCGTAACTAATTAGCAAATCGCCCCCTGTAAACTCACTGGAGGAGTTGCTTGAATTTTCGCCCGGCCGGTCTGTCAGCTATCACTCTTATCATAATCTGTCTCTCTGTATCATCATCGCTGGCGCAGGTTCAGGCGGATACGGTCAAGACCGCCTTTGCTTTTCGCGTTGTCGGGAGTATCGATGTCAATGGGCTGCTGGATGAGCCCTTCTGGAATCAGGCGGAACCGATTACCGGCTTCCGGCAGACCGAACCGGAAGAGGGGGAACCGGCAACCGAATCAACCCTGGTGAAAATTCTGTATGATGATGAAGCCCTCTATGTCGGCTTCTGGTGTTACGACCGATACCCGGAAAGAATCGTCCGACAACTGACCCGCCGCGACCGCTTCACCGAATCGGACAAAGTCGCCGTGCGTATCGACTCCCATCACGACCATCGCACCGCCTACTATTTCGCCGTAAATGTAAGCGGCGTTCTCTCTGACATTTTCCTTTTTAACAACGACCAGGATGATGACAGCTGGGATGCCGTCTGGACTGCCAACGTGAAGTCCTTCGACTGGGGATGGACGGCGGAATTCAAAATCCCGTACTCGGCGCTGCGCTTTTCCCGGGCTGATGAATATGTCTGGGGGCTGAATCTGTCGCGCCATCTGCCGCGCAACAAGGAAGACAGCCGCTGGCAGTTTGTCCCGAGTCATGAGGCTGTCGGGGTCAGCCGTTACGGTCATCTTGCCGGAATAAAAGATATTGAGCCACCGGGGCGCCTTGAGACTCTCCCTTATTTTGTCTCTTACGGCATCACCGAGCCGAAAAGTCTCGGCAATTCAAACGGGAGAGACTTTGTTTCCAATATTGGCGGTGACCTGAAAATGGGGCTGACCTCGGCGCTGACTCTTGATGCCACTATCAATCCTGACTTCGGGCAGGTGGAAGCTGATGAAGCGATTATCAACCTCGGCACTTATGAAACTCAATTCGAGGAAAAAAGACCGTTCTTTCTGGAAGGCTCCGATATTTTCCGGCTCCCTGCCTTCGACCTTTTCTATTCGCGTCGTATCGGGCGTCCGCCGCGCGGTGATATCGAAAACGCTGCCTATTATATTGATTATCCCCGCAATACCACTATCCTTAGCGCGCTCAAAGTTACCGGCAAAACCGGAGGCGGAACCTCAATAGGCTTGCTCAATGCCACCACCCAGGAAGAAAAAACCAGATTTATGCCGGTCTCGTCTCACGAAGCGGAGGAAGCGGTGGTAGAGCCGCTGGCAAACTACACCGTCGCCCGCTTCAAGCAGGATGTTGGCGGACTTTCATATATCGGCGGGATGTTTACCAGCGCCAATCAAAAAGACCGCCCCGATGCCTACACCGCCGCCGCCGATGGACGAATCTATTTTCTTAATAACGATTATTACTGGGCTGGCGCCCTGGCTGCCACTAACAACGGACCGGGAACCGGCGGTTACGCCTGGCACACAATGATAGAAAAAGTAGGCGGCCGGGTTATTCGCGGCAACGTTATGGCTGACTATTATGACCGCCGGGTGGACTGGAATCGCCTCGGATATCTCAACCGCAATTCCGCCCGAGGACAGTCATTCTGGATTCATCTGCGCAGCAATAAAAAGTTCTCTTTTATCCGATATCTCCGCTCTAACACCAATTTCTATCATAACAAGAATATGGATGGCTTCCGCATCTATACCGGGCGGGAGTTTAATGGCAATGTCGGCTTTACCAACGGCTGGTGGTTCTATACCGGCGCCTCCACCGATGACCGGCAGTACGATGACCTGGAAACCCGCGGTAACGGTCTCTGGAAGAAACCGCGCGGTCAGGATTACTGGATAGGGATGAATACCAACCATGCCGAAAGGTATTTTTTTGAGTTGACCTACATCTGGGGTACCGGTCGCAGCGGCAGGTGGAATGTCTATGAATTCTGGCTCGATTACCGTCCCGTTTCCATGCTGGAATTCTCTCTGGGGGGCGGCTACGAAAGCTCCCGCGACCGTCATTTCTGGGTCGGTACCGGCGAAGATGGCTTACCGGTTTTCGGACATCTCGACCATGATGAACTGAGTGTCACACTCCGCAGCACCTATACCTTCACCCGCGACCTGACCATCCAGTCCTATACGCAGTTTTATTTTTCGGCCGGCGACTATGAGCGCTTCATGAAACTGACCTCGCCGGAGCGATTCGAGGAGATAAGCGCCTCCTACGCCATAGATTTCGCCCGCAATGATTTCAACTACAAATCACTCAATGTCAATCTGGTGCTGCGCTGGGAGTACCGCCCCGGTTCAGCCGTCTTTGTTGTCTGGACCCATGCCCGCGATGGCTTCAAAAGTGATATCAACAGTTTCAGTTTCAATCGCGACCTGAAAGCCCTCTTCCGCACCCCCCAGGTAAATACCTTCCTGATAAAAGCCAATTACTGGTGGAATATCTGAGTTGAATGATTGACTGACCATCACCGCATCATGGAGACAGTCAATTCTTATAAGGGTTGAAGTGCTTAATTAATCCCGGCCGGTACCCGGGTGCGATTGAGATTATCGAGCTTTTCGCGGATTTTCGATTCGACATCAAGTATATAGGTGTCGTCATGATAAAGGGTAGTCTCGAAAGCGGTCATTTTCTTGAGTTCTTCCAGTATGGTCGAGATCGTCTCGACGGCATCCACAATGGTTCCGGCAGAGAGCGCCGCGATTCCTTTCTGGTCAACAATCTCCCCCTTGGTAATCGCCAGTTCCATTAATTGCGCCCGTCCCAGGATAGCGGCGGTGGCGTTGTTGATATAATGGCTGAAGGTGGTGGCGATCGCCTTGAGCGATTCCAGCGCCGCCTTTTTCATCTGGTCGCGCGCTATCTGCTGCTGCATTATCCGGTTTTCCCGCAGAAGATTTTCCACCATCAGGAATTGCTTATACAAAAGCCGGTTGGCGTCAACCAGAATCTCCTCCACACTCCCTATCTCAATTTCGAGGTAATTCGATTCTTTTATTATCTCGCTTATCAGATGCTCTTCAATCTTGGCGATAGCGGCATTGCTCAATTCCAGATTGGCGGCGATGACATCCCGATTCTCCAGTTGCGCCGACTCCGGCGGCGGCATATTATAAACCCGGAACTTGGAGAGTTGATTGGCTAAGTTGACAATCTGCGATAGCTGCTGCTCCGGAAGTTTATTCCCATGGTCAATCACCGTATGATGATTCCCTACCGCCTCTCCGATATTCTTGGGAATCCCCCACTGGTCCAGAAGAAACTGCCCCACCCGGGCATGGTTGGTGCCCCAGGTCCGCTCTTCGACCGCCGTCTGGTTCTCCCCCATTTCAATCAATTTCCAGACCCGACGGAAGTCGGCCGGATAGGACGCTTCCAAAACCAATGTTCCAATCTCGTGCAACAACCCGGCGACAAAAGCCTCTTCGGCCGGCTCATATTTCAGTGTCTCGGCTATCATGCGCGCCGCGATGGCGACTTCCAGCGAGTGCCGCCAGAACCGTTTCCGGTCGATGGAGGAATCGACCTTGTTCATCTTGTCGTAAATCGATGCCGAAAGGGCAACCGCCGTCACCGTTCTCATCCCCAGAGTCACCACCGCCTGATTGACGGTTGTGATTTTCCTTATCTGACCATAGAAGGGGGAATTGACAACCCTGAGAATCTTGGCTGTCAGGGCCGGGTCTTTCATGATAATAGAGGCGATGTCGTTAGCGGAAGAGTCCTGCTCGCGGGAGACCCGTATCACTTCCATCAGCACCTGCGGAAGCGAGGAGAGCTCTTTATGGTCGTTGAGTATCTTGTAGAATATTTCCTGGGTCATACGCTCCTAACCGCCATATGACCATATTATCGACCTGATTTAGTTTTTTTTTAGAAGGATATTAGCGGGAGAGCTTCCGGTGGAGCCGGTTTATCCGCTTTTCTATCGCTTGAAGGTGATGGGTGCCCGGAGGACACTCCTCCCTTGCCTCCAGCGTGAATTTCAGCGCCCCGGCGAAATCTTTAAGCCGATGCTCATAGAATTTGGCTAATTCCAGACGCGCCGAGTAAGATTCCGCCCCCCCGGTCTGTGCAATTTTTAGCCAGAGAGTATGGGCTTTTTCCACCTGTGCCCCTCTCTTATACCAGAGCGCGTGCGAGAATAATATATCAAACCGATTCTCCCGCTCCAGCATCTCGCGGGAGGCTTCTATCAGATTATACAGCCCCTCTCTATCGCCGGCCTGCTCCAGTACGCGGCAAAAAGAATAGAGGTCATCGCTGGATTGAATCTGCCCCGAGGGATTCTCCGCTAAGCGCGCCATATGATGCATGATAAACAGCATCGACACAATATCGTCCAGATTATGTTTATTTACCCGCCGCAACTCCTCCACTTCGCCGTTCGCCAGCCAGTTGAAATAGACCGACGGCACCAGATAGCCGGGTATGTCATCAAAACGGTAATACCGCAAAATTTCTCGTTCAATATTCCCCAGGGAACAATCGCGAAGACGTCTCTTAAAAAGCCGCCGGACCGGGTGAAGCAGGTCGATATGCCCGGCTATTTCGAGATTTCTCTCTATCCGGTGCAGAACCAGCCGGTCGCTTAATATCGGAAGGTCAAAAGCCCGTCCGTTGTAACTGACCAGGATGGAGTCTTTCGTTATCTCACGGCGCGCCGCCTCCAGCATCGCCGCCTCATCCGGATAATCCGGCAGCAGATACTGCCGCACCTGAAAACCGGAGTCTGAAAGGGAGCCGAAACCTATCAGGAAAGGAACGGTGCCGGTACCGCCGGAGAGACCGGTAGTCTCCATATCAAAAAACAACAGCCGCGACAGATTGAGAGAATTTTCGCCGCAATTGAGAATGCTCCCCCCACCGATGAGCGGATAAGATGCGAGCACGTCGCCTAAACTGTAATCGCCATGAGAGAAAACGGAGGGGAAATCGACAGTAATCTTGATAAAAACACCCCCATCGGAACTGACCAATTCGCCGCCAAAAAAATCCGCCGCGTAACGGTAACGGCTGTTTCCCGGTCTGGAAATAGCGGCATCCGGTTGGCTCTGTATCTGCCGGGAGAATCGGTTCAGTTTATCGCCCAGCATGTCTCTCCATGACCTTGCGAATATATTGCTGCACTATCGGATTGGTTTCTCGCTCTTTCATAAGTTCCACAAATCCGCAGCCAAAAGAGGAGCCGGACTGAAATATTCCCTCTACCGCCATCGCCCGCCGAATATAATCGGGCGAGTCCAGCTGCCCTACCAGAACCGCCACGGCGCTGTCGCCGCCTATATGCCCCAGCGCCAGGCATCCCAGGTTCCCAATCAAATCCCTTTCCGAATTTATCGAATCGGCAATAACCTCCACTGCCTTCTCGCCGAATTTGACCAGCGCTTCCAGGGCGCAGAGACGAGCCCCATAAAAGTCATCGGCCAGCATATTCACCATAGTTTTCAAGGTCGGCTCAAACAAGAGGCTTCCCGCCGCGACCGCCGCCGACTTCCGCACCAACCCCACCGTATCCAGAAGTAGATACGCCATCGCTCCATTCCCCCGGGAATCGGCGATTTTCCCCAGTGACCCCACCGCTTCGGAACGGACCCGCCAGTCAGCATGCCCTGCCGCTTCAATCAATCCTTCCACCGCCGCGGAATCTTTTATTTCTCCCAGTGTGGCGCAGATCCGTCCCACCTGCTCGGCATTGTCAAGGGTTAGCGAATTTACCAGATAGGGCACCGCCGGCTTGCCGATTTTCACCAGTATATTGTTTATAGTCTGACGTTCCCGCGCATCCTGCGTGTCATAGATTTCAATCAGACGCGGCACCGCCGCGGCCCCCATCGCCGCCAGGGAGTCTATCGCCGGCTGCACCAGGTCGCGATGCATCACTTCCCCTGATGACGCCAATACAAAAAGAGAATCGACTCGCTTATCGATTTCGGCGAAACGGGCTTCCTGGCTCCAGACGTCCCCCCCGTTGGTACACACAAGAAGAGCCAGCCCTAACAGTATCCGACCATATCTTTTTCTCATAGGTCGCTCACTGCCGAATCGGGTAAAATACATTCTTCATCCAGTCCGCCGCCCCATTTCGAGGGGGTCTGCCAGAAGCGGTTCTCGCCGCCGTTGCCGTCATAGCGGTCACTTCCGCTCAAATCGAGAAAGAGCCCGATAGAACCAAAATCCCGCCGGGCATCGCCAAATCCCTGGGTATTATTCGTTTTCATAACATAGTAGGCGTCATTTCCCCGGGCGTCCAGCATAATCCCAAAACCGTTGGCCGAGCCGGCCCCCTGCGAAAGGTCAACGGCATGATAAATATCATCGCCATACCGGTCGAGCATGATGGCGCAGGAATAGTCATGCCCGCATCCCTGCATCAACCCCTTGCCCCGGTAAAAATCGTTGCCGCTCTGGTCGAGCAATATCCCCAAAGTCATATGCGTCGCCGCCCCCTGGGCATATTGATATGAAACATACTGGTCGTTGCCGCTGGAGTCATAAATCATTCCCAGGGACCACCAGTAACTGGTCCCCTGGGCAAAGATATCGGAAACGTAATTGTCGTTGCCTCGATAGTCGAGAATGGCGCCAATGCCGCCTGAGACATACGGCCTGAAGCCGTAGGCGAATCCCTGCGACAATGAGAGATAATGGTCATCATATCGCAGAACATCCTTATACTTATTCCCCGCCATATAATTGTCGTTCCCCTGATAATCTAAGATAAACCCGGCTCCTTCCGGTCCTCCGAATCCCTGACTATAAAGAGCCGCCGAGTAGACATCATTGCCGCTCAAATCAAGAATCGAGCCGATTCCGAAGGTCGCCGCCCCCTGAACATGGGTATCGCCGTAGTACCGGTCATTGCCACCGGCGTCATAAAGCAGACCAAATCCAAAAAAGCCGCTCCCCAGCGAGAAGTCTTTCCCGGAATAGATATCATCGCCGCTCATATCAAAAAGCAGTCCCACATTCATACAGCCGGAGCCAACTGTAAAATCGGTCAGACCGTTGTAGATATCATTGCCGGACAGGTCGATAATAATCGTCCCGTGCGGATTGTCCGGATTATATACGAGGTCATACCGGTCATTGCCGCCGAAATCGATTATGAAATGCGAATCTCCCTTATAGTAGTTGTCTTCGGGACCGCCAATTGCCCACCCCTCTTTTCGACCCAGGTACTGCGCGATGCCGGTGCGCGGCGGCAGAATCGAGGTGTCGGAGAGTATGCCCCGCGCCGACAGGTGACCCGCCTTTATTTCATCCAGCAGAAGATTTATTTCCCGGTGCAACTCCACAGCCGCATTTACCCCGGCGGCCAATATTATATCCTTGCGGATTCGGGTGCCAAAAGCGGCAAACTGCTTAATATATTCCTCTTCCGCATCCTGGAGGGAATCTATCTGCTGCGGTGTCCGGAACTGGTCGAGCGTATCCTCCAGAAGAAGCTGCTTGAATTGATTCAAAAGGAATTTCTTTTCCGGCGGCGTCAGCCAGGCAAAAGCCGAATCGGCGGACGGCGGAAAGACCTTGTAGAGATATTTATCCGCCTTGCGCAGAAGTCGATTGAACTCCAGCGAGCGGTAAAAGAGATTCATCCCCCGGTCGAGACTATCCCCGCGCGACAGGTCGGCCGCCTCCCAGCGGAACTGCTGGGTCTCTTTGGCGACATGCTCAAAGAGAAACGAAAATATCGGCTCCGGTTTCTGGTTGCGACAGGTATCTTTGAACTGCTCTACGAAATGAATCATGCCGTACGGCTGACGCATCAGGTTCGCCACCGTCGCCAGCCGGAAAGAGTCTTTCTTGGTATAATCATCCCGGAAAGTCAGGTCGGTCAACTGAAGGTTCATAAGAGCCATCAGTTTTTCCATCCCCCAGCGTTCATAAACCGTATCGGGAAGATTCTGGGCGACAGTTACTCCCGCGCAAATTATCAGGACGGACAGGAATATCAAGAATCGCATAAGCATAATAAAGAGACGGTTAATGCCGGTGGCAATAACATTTTTAACGGTTTTCTGCCTCGGAGAAATCTCCTTCGGCAGAGTTGAGCGTCTTCCGCGCTATTTCCGCTATTTTCTCTTGGTCAACACCCAGACCCAGGCGGGAAACAGGGGATATATCGTTCCATAGAGCCACCCCGGCAGCCTGGAGATGATATTTCCGGGGCGAACAACATCTTCAGCATTAAATGCCGCGGGGTTCTCAAAAATCAAGCGGGTGTAATCATGACGCCAGAAGGCGCGCGTCAGAATATTCAACTTTCGCAGCGACAGCAGGCGGACATCATATCCCCCCTTTTTCCCGGCCAGTTTCATATAGATATCGGCGACTCGATGCGGCAGCCAGGAAAGAAACGGCAGAAAGTAATGCCCCTCTATCAAGACATACCGATTGCCGGCTCCGAAATAGCAGAACCCGTCATTCTTGAGAACACGGTAAATCTCCGCCAGAAGCCCCTGCTGATTGTCGACATGTTCATATATCTGATTGCAGATAACCAGATCGACCGAACCATCCGCCAGCGCCAGGTCGGTTCCGTCAGTGCAGATATGCCTGATATTGCTCATCCGGCTGTTTCGCATTCCCGAGCGCAGCCCCACTTTGTCCAGGTCAATCGCTATCACTTTTCCGAAGTGACGGGCAAACCGCTCTGTCATGATGCCGGTCGAGGAGCCGAGGTCAAGGCAGGTCAATTCATGCAGGGGACGAAAGGAAAAATGGCGGCAGACAGCAATAACCTTGTCGGCTTTCTTCTCCCGCCCGGCCGTATCGAAAAGCACCGGGAACCGCTCCGAGAATGTCCCCAGGTTTTCATTCATTCGGGTGCGCTCAGCGGTAGTCATCGCGCCTCCAGAACATAGACGGTGGAGAGGCTGAACAACGACGGCATCAGCATCGCCAGCGGACGGCACAAAGCCGCCAGCCATTTCCATCGCGGCGGCGCAATGCTGATATCTGCCTTGCGCATGACCTTCAATCCGGCTTTATCAAATATCTCCCGCGCCCGCCGGGGTGTGAAAAGACGAATATGGGAATGCTCAAAATGCCCCAGATGCGTAATGCCAAACAATATCCTCAACCGCGAGACCAGATGAAATTCATTCGGCACCGAAACCACCAACTCTCCCCCTTCGGCGAGGGCAGCCCTCATCGTCTCCAGCGCCGCTTTGGGGTCATATAACTGCTGCAGTACCTCCAGGCAGAGGATTATCTCGAACTTCTCGGAGATGTAATCCGATTCGATATCGTAGAGACGGCAGTCAAAGCCGCGGCTGTCCAGAGATTCAACCGCTTCCGGCGAGATATCGGCGCCGACCGCATCATATCCGCGGTACGCAAAATACTCCAGAACCAGCCCCCGCCCGCACCCTATATCCAGCAGTCTTCCTTCTCTGTGGCGCAGGAGCCATTCCACCACAGCCGCTCGCTCCAGCGCCCGCGGGTCGGCTATGTCGGTCGGCTGCTCCCGCCAGTAATTGTCAAAGTACCGCTTCTTACTTTCCAGCGCCTGCATACTGCACCGATTCCTTCCTGGTTCCCTTTTCTTCCAGCCATCTCTGTATCGCCGCCGCCGCATTCTCAATATCCAGCTCTTCCAGCGCCTTCATACAACGCGGACCGTAATTGCTGCTGTCGCGGGTCAACTCCAGCATCTTCTCCGCCAGTTCCTGGATGTTGCCGACCCGAAAAGTAAATCCCACCCGGTACTTCTCGGTGAAAAGCGGCAGGTCGCCGACATCCGACACGATGACCGGCTTTCCCGCCTGCATCGCTTCGCCGAAAGTCAGCGGCAGAGAGTCGGAGTGCGACGGTATCACCACGATTCTGGCGCCAAGCAGTATCCGGTTGTAAGCCGGGCGCTCCAGATATCCGTGCAGCTTTACCTGATTGCGAATCTGATATTTCTGCGCCAGCGACCAGATTTTTTTCTCGGCGCTGCCGCTTCCGATATACTCCAGCCTCCAGTCAGGAAGATTGTTGGCTATCAGGCGAAACGCCTCTATCAGGTCGATGACCCCTTTTTCTTTTTCCAGACGACCGGCGCAAAGGAAGACCTTTTCGGCGCTCTGATTGCGCGCCGTATCGAGGTCAAGAGGATGAAAACTGGGCAGAAAGCGGCACTCTTTATCGGCAAGCGCCTGCACTTTGGTCGCCAGTTCATATCCGTCGGCAAAAAGCCGGTCGGCCTCTTTGAGCGCCTTTAAAATCAACCCGCCGGCAAGCGGTTTAGCGGCATAGGAATTAATATCGGAGCCGAGCGCCCAGATTGCATACGGCACGCCGAACTTACGGTGCAGACGACGCGCCAGATGACCCGACGGCAGCGCCCAGAGCCCCAGTACGGCCTGATAGTTTTGTTTCTTATGAAGTCCCCGCGCCATCTTATAGCCGGCGTGGAAATATCTCCAGATTTTCAGCCATGACGCCGGCGCGTAGAGAGAAAGTTGCGAAATCACTTTCTTCCCGTCCGACCAGCGGAACTGATGCACCGTGTCGTCTATATATCTCACATCATTGCGATACGGTTCATAATATGGCGTGAGTACATCAACCGCTATGCCGCGCTTCACTAAGGCGCGTTTGAAATCATATATGAAAGGGGAGGCCGGGTCATTGGGACCGGCCGGGTAGCGGTTACTTATTATGAGTAATTGCTTTTTCATCGGTCATCTTCATCCTATCATTTAGCCGTTCACGGTTTGACGGTTCCGTTGGCGAGGTCCTATGAAGCGCCAGTACGCGGGGTTGCTCGTCCGACGGTACCGGTCGATTCTCCAGCATATCTTCAAGCGAATGCTGATTACGCTGTATCTTATAGATTTCTTTTCGCAGGGCGACCATCTGCGTTCCCAGGAATCCGAAAAGAATTATCTGAAGCCCCGCTACCAACAGTAGAATCATCAGAGTCATCAGAGGACGGTCCGGGTTCAAAGTTCCGCCCTGCCATAAAGCAATCAGGTATATCCCGATGCCCATCCCCAGACCAATCAGAAGCATCCCAATCAATCCAAACAGAAGCGCCGGTCGTTCAAAGAAAGAGAATATCAGATGCGATATCGCCGTCGCCTTGAACTTGAATTTTGATTTTCCTTTCTTGCGCGACTGCAGAATAGCCGGAAACTCCAGCGGCTTGTATCCGGAGGCTATCGCCTTCGACAATATCTCCAAATGAATCTCCTTGCCGTCCGATTCCAGATCTAATCTTTTGACCGAGGAGGCTTTATATCCGCGCAATACGCCCGTTAAGGTCTTAATCTTTCCCCGCATCGCGGCCGAAAGGATGATATTCCCCAGTTTTGATATCGCCAGCCGTTTAAACGGAACATTCTCGGTCTTCCCGTGCGCCATATAGGGCGAGCCTATCACAAAATCAATATCCGGATTTTCCGTCAGAAGCTGGTACATCAGCGGCAGATACTCTTCGGAATAAGAGAGGTCGCAATCGATAGTCAGGATATATTTCCCCTGTGCCGCTTTGATGCCGGTTCGAATCGCTTTACCCCGTCCGGCATTCTGACGGTACCCGGCGTAGCGGAAGCGAAAATCTTCCGCGGCGAGCCGTCGGATTTTCTCGGCGGTATCGTCAACCGAACCGTCATCAACCGGAATTATCTCAAACTCTTTGCCGGTGGCGGCAAGCGCCTTGGCCATTCGCAATAGATTCTGCGGCAGGTTGGCCGACTCGTTATATACCGGAACGACAACTGATATTTCAATCATTGGTGGCAACCGCTCCCTGTTTTTCTATCGCTTTGACAATGCTGCGTCCCAACTCCAGGCTGTTCTTGTCATTGGGGTCGATTTCCAGCGCATCCGAGATGAATTTCAGGGCTTCTTTCAGCCGCCCGGCTTTGGCAAGCCCGACCGCCAGGCGAACCCGCATATCAATCGACTCCCGGTCTATGTTCAAGGCATGATTGAATAACTTCCAGGCAACTTCGGAGCCGCCGAACTTTCCGGAGCGCTCATAGAATACGGCGGCATTGAAAAGCCAGCGACCGGTGAAATCTATTGTCGATATCTCATTTGGATTGCCGGCAAGCATATCCGCCGCCAGCTGTATATGGTTGCTGTAACTCTCTTTGTCATCCGCCGTCGACTCCTCCCCGAAATTGTATCGGAAAAGGACTCCCGCCGGCGTTATATCGGTATGATTTATCCCCGGCGCCCCGAACTGAACATAAATCGGACGATGCGGCGCATTTAAGCGACAGAGCTCGACTGTCAGAGACTCCGCCGGCAACCCGTTATCACCGTTAAAATTCTCCGGAAAAACCAATTCCGGATACTGCACGGTCAACTGCTTCCGATATTTCTGGTTCACCAGCGCCCCGGCTGAGATAATTTTCAGTTCCGAGGCGGTCGAATCGACAAAAGCGCTGTACCAAAGCGGCAAGAGCAGGTCATCTTCCGCTGCTATCAACACCGAACCGGCCGGAATATCCCTCACTACACTCCGGCACATCACCTCCGGCGCGTTCACCCGCGACAGGTCAGCCCTGGCATAATTGTCCTGAAAACCCAGGTATATAAATATCCCAATGACGATGGTCACCGCTACGGATGCCTGCGTGGCGACAAGGATGCTTCGAAGAAGATACATTACGCCGGCGACGCTGGTCACCAGGAGCAACGCGGTCAGCGGCGCCAGATAATTTATCAGGTCAAGATTGCGCGGGTTGAAATCAGCCGCCCAGAGGATTATTCCCAGATTGGAAAAAATCGCCAGCGGGAAAAAGAGAAACAGTCGGCGGGAGACTTTGAATATTCCCCAGAATCCCACCAGGGTCAACCCTATCAGAGGCCAGCCGATCTGACCGGCCAGAAAGTTCCCCAGCTTCCGCAGACGAAACAGATAATCGGGGGCGGCGGTCATCTGTGAGAAGTTAGCCATATCGGAAGAGCGGGTAATCGCTGAAAAGAAGGAGTCGAAGTTATCCGGCCTGCCCCAGTTAATGGCCGGGTCCTGGGCGGCGCGAATCGGCAGATAGAAATATACCGAGAATGATATAACCAGAAAGAGCGCCAGAATTCCGAAAGTCGATAGCCGCCATCCGATATTCGGCAAATTTATCGCCAGCAGATAGAGAAACGGCAAAGCAAAAGCGAGCGCCAGCAGAGGGTGATTGGCAAAGGAGAGCAGATAGACAAAAAGTCCCAGCAGCAATATCTGCTTCTTATTCTCGGTGGTGCCATGAAAAGCCAGAAGCGCCGCGCTCAGGGTCAGAAAGAGATGAAAGGAATAGACTTCCGCCCGCACCGCTCCCATCCAGACCGGCAGGGAAAGGGCAAAGAGACCCGCCGCCGCGATACAGGGAAGAATCACCACCGCCGGCTTCGAAATCGTCTCGGTATCGACAGCCCGGACAGCCGACTCGAAATTGGAACGGGTAATCTCTACTGGTCGTTCGCCGCCGGCATTCCGGCGACGGCTCGACAGGAACAGCGGCACATCGGTCATCTGCTTTATCAGCATGAAAAAGAGCATCACCGAAAGGCACGCAAACAGCACCGACATCAGATTAGAAGCAAACGCCGGCGTCATATTGGGAATCAGATTGAACAGCCGCGCCATCAGGGTATAAAGGGGGAATGAGGGGGAATGAGCAATCCCCAGGATATAATTGCTCGCCGCAAAGGCGGCTGAATCGCCCCAGTAGAGCGACGGCGCCACTGTCCGGATATACAGTATGCAGGCGGCGATGGCGACTACTATCGGCAACGCCCAGTCGGAGAAACGGCGGATTCTCCCCGGCCGGACATAATTGTAATCAATATCATGCTTAACCATAGCGCTCTTTTGACCTCGTTTTAAGTTAAGTCAGATTCCGGCGCCCCGGTCTCTCGACCGGATTGCCGGCATACCTATATATTCGGCTGATTTGACGGAAATCTGACTGCTTTCTGAAAGATTTTTGCGGCTTAACCTTTACCCCGTTATGCGCTTAGGTGAAAAAATACCAATAAAAAAGGCGGCTCGACCGGAGCCGCCTTGTACACACTCACACCGAATTCTTAAGTAGTCGAGTCGTCCGAAGTACAGATCAGAAGACCCTGGTCGTTAATCGTCCAGGTATCGACGGTGGCGTCGTCATCAAGTATCGAGCAGGTCGCGGTGACCAGCAGGTTGGTGGCGTTCGCCGTGGTAATGGTATAGGTATAAATGGCAGAACCCATTACTTCCACGCCGATCGGCGCAAAAGCGTTCTGGGCGGCGGCGCTGGCCGTGGTACCCTGTCCCCAGTAAGTGTTATTCTGCTGGCGATAGGTTCTCTGCATGGTATAGACCTGTTTCAGAATACCTTTCGCTTCCGACTGCTTCGACTTGGTGGTCGCAGTCATGAAACGGGGAATAGCCAGAGCGGCCAAAATACCGATGATGACCACCACGATCATCAACTCGATAAGGGTGAAACCCTTCTGGCGATTGTGAAACTTGGAAAACATTGTGACCTCCTATAGGTTTGTTTTCAGGTTTTCCGTTTTCATTTCCGGGCATTATTATCGCAAAACCCCTGCCGCGCGCCGAAAACTCTTTTTTTTCATTGTATGGGATTGATAAGTCTCCGCCCTGCAAGGAGAAAGATTCTCCGGCGCTCATCTTTATGTGGCGTTCTCCCAATAGGTTTGGCAGATTCCCCATATCCGGACCCTTTGTGAATTGCGAGATTTCTTGCATTTTGCAATCTTGGGTGCGCCCAATAAAAAAGGCGCCTCCAGGCGCCTTTAATTCTGCCTCCGATTCTCTCTTAAGAATTGGAATCATCACTCACGCAAGTCAATGTTCCAAAATTATCTATCGTCCAGACATCCACGGTAGCGTCATCATCCAGAATACCTGAAGTCGCCGTGGCCGTGAAGGAATTGGCATTCCCGGCAATCGTGTACGTGTAACGGGAAGAAGCCATTATGCTCACCCAAATCTGCTGGAACGCCGCCGGATTCGATGCGCTTGCCGCCGCCCCCGGTATATAGTAGCCGGAACCTTGTTGACGGTAGGTCCGCTCGTTGGTATATATCTGTTTAAGTATCATTTTCGCTTCACTTTGCTTATTCTTGGTCACCACATTGAAATACCGTGGGATTGCCATCGTCGCCAGTATACCAATAATTACCACTACTATCATTAACTCTATCAGAGTAAAGCCCTTGGATGATTTAACCGCTATCATAGAACACCTCTCTTGTATCTTCATATTCTGTTTCATACCCGCTTTTATGGGCAAAAGACATTCCCGCCGGAAAAAATCCGACTTCCCAAATCTATTTTGTTGAGTAACGGTTCGACATCCCAATTACTGTTCAAAAATTGACGCTGTTTAGACGGTTATTTTATAGACGACTATTATTCTTTTTTATCTTTATCGAGGAGTTTATACTTCTCCAGTTTCCGGTAAAGTGTCGAACTGTCGATTCCCAGAAGTTCCGCCGCTTTTGATTTCTTCCCCTGCGCCTGGTTCAGCACATAGTAGATATATGCTTTTTCTATCGATTCCAGGGTGGGCGTCTCCGGATTCTCCCGTGAAACGATTGTTGATTTCGGCCCTTCGGTTACTTTTGCCGGAAAATCGGTTATTTCTATTGTCTGACCTTTCGAGAGAAGCACCGCCCGCTCAATGCAGTTCTCCAGCTCCCGCACATTGCCGGGCCAATCATACCTGTTCAGCGCTGTCAGTGCTTCCAGGCTGAGTGATTTCAACTCCAGTTCGCCGCGACGGCAGTACTTGGCGACAAAATGAGTCACCAGAAGCGGAATATCCTCCACCCGCTCCCGCAACGGCAGGATGTGCACGGGAATTACATTCAGACGGTAGAATAAGTCGGAGCGGAACCGCCCCGATTTTACATCCTCTTCCAGGTCGGCGTTGGTCGCCGCAATCAGACGGACATCCACATCTATCGGTTTGGTCTCGCCCACCGGCGTAATCTGCTTGTTCTCCAGCACCCGCAGAAGTTTGACCTGAATCGCCGGTGACGTATTTCCTATTTCGTCGAGAAAGAAGGTCCCGCCGTCGGCGACCTTGAACAACCCGTCTTTATCTTTTATGGCGCCGGTGAACGACCCTTTCTTGTAACCAAAGAGCTCCGATTCCAGAAGCGTCTCCGGCAGAGCGGCGCAGTTGATGGTAACAAATGGACCGGCCGCCCTCTCCGACAGGGAATGAATCGCGCGGGCGATTAAATCTTTGCCGGTGCCCGATTCTCCTCGAATCATTACGGTCGAATCGGTGGGCGCAATTTTCTGCACCAGTTTTTTCAGCTCGATGATTTCATCCGATTGCCCGATGAAGTTCTCCAGCGAGAACTGCTCGTAAATTTGCCGCTTTAGTGTCTCATTTTCTTTTTTAAGTTTTTTCCGGCTTATCGATTTTTCTATCACCAGTTTGATTTCGTCGACTTTGAACGGCTTACTGATGTAATCAAGCGCCCCCTGTTTCATCGCCTCGATGGCGGTATCGACCGACGCGAATGCTGTCATCACGATGAAATCAGTCTCGGGATTGAGGCTCTTGACTTCTTTGAGAAGCTCCAGCCCGCTCATCTTCGGCATCATCAGATCGGCAATCACCAGATCGTAATTCCCCTTGCTGGTCTTCTTAACGGCATCATCGCCCGACTCCGCCGAATCGACTTCGTACCCCTCTTTGGCAAGAAGTATCTCCATGAAGTCGCGCATCGATTGCTCGTCATCGACTACCAATATTCTGCCGGTCATTTATCTCCCCGATAAAGCAGGTACGCTAAAGCCAAATATCATCTGTCTCATCGGCATAACCGTCATACGCCTGAACGACTTCCGCCGACTCTGTTCAGATATTGGGCAGGAAACTGCAAGCCATCGGCAGCAGCGGCGTAGGTCAAAATCCCCCCGAGCCTCATGTCCATAGCGAAGCGCGAGCGGGGGTTTTGACATTCATATCACCGGTTGCGTCAGTTCTTAGCTGAGTAGGTCAAAATCCCCCCGAGCCACTTGTCCATCGCGGGGCGCGAGTGGGGGTTTTGACATTCATATCACCGGTTGCGTCAGTTCTTAGGTTTCCAGCGCCGTCAGGAGTCTCTCCTGACGGTCATTTTCATTCACCGTTGCGTCAGTTCTTAGCTGAGTAGGTCAAAATCCCCCCGAGCCTCATGTCCATAGCGAAGCGCGAGAGGGGGTTTTGACATTCATATCACCGGTTGCGTCAGTTCTCAGGTTTTCAGCGCCGTCAGGAGTCTCTCCTGACGGTCATTTTCATTCACCGTTGCGTCAGTGGAGTAGGTCAAAATCCCCCCGAGCCACTTGTCCATCGCGGGGCGCGAGAGGGGGTTTTGACAATTTCAGGTGCGTCCCGCCGCCCTGTCGGAGCGTGAACTGACACCTTCTCGTTCTTGCGCTGCCTGTCCGAATTTGCTTGTCTTAACCATCGGTATCGTATAGCTTTCGTCAGGGATAAAATGAAATCTCGCAGGAGGAGATGATATGCTTAGAAAATTAGATGATGCCCTTACGCAATATGTTCGCCCCGGCACCTATCCGCTGGCAGTCCGAATGGTGAAAGATAACGAGCCTCTCTCGGAGCGGACCAAACGTCCCCACCGCGACCTTAAAATCCAGGTTGCTATCTGTCAGACCTTTTCCATGGCGCGCCGTTACGGCTGGCAACTGGCCGTCGGCAAAGAAGATATCAACTGCCCGCTGGCTTTGACCGCCTTCGGTCTGCGAGAGGAAATTGAGACCTTCTCCTGCGGCGAAATGTGTGCCGGAATGTTTACCGAAACCAGGCAGGCCGGTGCCCGCACCGAAGCCGAAGTCCCCAAATTCAATTTTCAGGAATATAAATATATCCTCGCCGCACCAATTTCCCGCGCCGATTTTATCCCGCATCTTTATCTGGTCTATGGCAACTCCGCCCAGATTATGCGCCTTATGACGGCCGTCCTCTATAAAGAAGGCGGCTATCTCACCAGCAAATTCTCGGGACGTCTCGATTGCGCCGATATCTGTATAGAAACTGTGAAAACCGGAAAGGCGCAGCTTATTCTTCCCTGTTACGGCGACCGTGTCTTCGGGCAGACTCAGGATGACGAAATGGCCCTCACCCTGCCGGTCGGCAAAGAAGAAGAAATCATCATTGGTCTTGAAGGCACGCACAGAGGGGGTATTCGCTACCCGGTGCCGACTTTCCTTCGTTACACCCCCCAATACCCCAAACATTATTACAAATTGTTTGATGACTGGGAAAAACAAGGAAAGTAACGAAATCGCTTATGCTATCACATCGCGAAAGAATCCAGGCAATCATCAGCGGCGAAAAACCGGACCGCCCGGCCGTATCCTTCTGGCGGCATTTCTATCATCGGGAAGCGACCGCCGAGGGACTGGCTGAGGCGATGCTCGCTTACCAGAAAAAATTCGACTGGGACTTCATGAAAATCAATCCCCGCGCCAGTTATCATGTCGAAGACTGGGGGAACCGTCTGGCCTGGTCGCAATCGGAATTCAGCAAACATCAGAAACTGAAATTCGTCGTTGAAAAACTGGAAGATTGGGAAAAGATTAAGCCGCTTAATCCAACCGCGCCGGTTCTGGCGGAGCATCTCCGCGCCGTAAGCCTGATAAAGAAAGGCTCCGACAAAAATCTCCACCTCTTTATGACTGTCTTCACCCCCCTCTCTATTGCCGGAGACCTGGTGCCGGAGGGGTCGCTTCTGCTGAGGCATCTCGGACAGGATGAATCCAGGGTGATGAGCGCGGTCGAGAATATTACGATTACATTTGAGCGATATATCGCCGAACTCCGTAATGCCGGCGCCGATGGCATCTTTCTGGCAACCACCGAGTGGGCGACCTCGGACATGATGAGTTATGATACGTACGAAAAATATGCCCGCCCATATGATTTAAGAATTCTTCGCGCCGCTGGAGGCGATGCCCTCAATATCATCCATATCTGCGCCGCCAATAATTTCCTGAAACAACTGGCCGATTACCCGGCGCCACTCTTTAACTGGGACAGCAGCCACCCGACCAATCCTACCCTCGACACCGGCTTGGAAATTCTGAAAGGTAAAACCTTAATCGGCGGAATCGACCACACCGGCTGGCTTCGTCACGCATCTCCGGTTGAAATCAAAAACGAAATGGCTCGTCAGCGCGACCGCTATGACGGCAAGCCGGTGATTTTCGGACCCGGCTGCACCTATGAGCCAACCGTCCCGGAAGAGAACATTCTCGCTGTCGTCAATTCAATCCGCACCTGAAATCCCTTTCGCTCTTCACGGTCCGCAGACCGGCGACATGCCGCTCTTGTACAGAAATGCAATCGTATAGGTTACATCCAGAATGTTCGTTATCCCGTTGCCGTTGGAATCTATTTCCCCTGGACAGGACGGCAATGGCCCCCCTTTGTAAAGAAACGCTATCGTGAAGGTGACATCCAATATATTCACCACATTATTATTGTTGGCATCACCCGGATGGTCACAGCAACCTTCTGCCGGCGACCCAAAATCCTGCCAGAATCCCTGGTTGATTTTATAATTGACCGACTGCGCCCATCCCGTTGCCGTCTGCCCTACCGTCCCCTGCATCTTAAAGTTGGTCGATGTCCCGTTCGTCCCTCCTGATGAAATCACCTGCCACTTTATCTGCTCTCCCGCCATCGCTTTGCTTGTCGACGATGCATTGCTCGCCGGCCCCTTCTCCATCGTTACCGGACCCGGAACGGATGCCGTGGCCGATACCGCTGCTGCGAGCATCATTGTCAGTATAAATCGCATCATAACTTCACCGCTCCTGTCTATGGCGATTTCCACTCTTCTTCATATTATTCCTGAATGCCCGATGACTCCCACTGAGCTCCGTCGCGATGCTCCTCCGCAATCTTCATCTCTTCCTGCCGGGCCATGTAATGCAACTGCTTTGATTCCGGTTGCCCGAATAGTTCCGGATATAAATATGTCCCTCTCTCCTCATTCGGCTTGTCAATTTCCACTTTGATTCTGTTCGCCTCCGCCCAGGCGTCCTTCCGCACCCCCGTCACCTGCCACGACACCTCCAGGTTCGGCTTTTCGGTACGAATGACAAACCGATTATTCTTTATCTTCTCTGCTACAATCGCCTGTGCAAATTCCCCTATCACCGTCAGTTGATACCGAAAATCCTTGTTTAACGCTTCGAAATATGACGGAAGCTCGACCATCGCTTCTCCGTTTCCATCTGTTATAATATTCCCGTCATAAACATTCTTCATATCCGGAGACTCCACGAATGAATGCTGCAGGTATTTATCCTCCGGTTCCAGCGGATGGTCTATCTTGAATGCCCCGGCCGTCTTGCTCAGGGTACCGTTGACATGGGTGTTACCGGAAAAATAACCGGCAAAATTAGTCCCCGCATTGGCGGCCGATGCATATATGCCGTATGCCGTATTTCCGCCCGAGGCAGTCGCGCGCACCCCGTAAGAAGTTCCGGCGATATTTGTGTTTGCGCCGGCAATACTATAAACGCCAAATCGACTTGTAGTTGATGAAGCGGCATTGTCCGCATCTATATAAATCCCGTAAGTCGTTCCGGTTCCCGTACTGGGACTTCCAATTAGAAAATATCCCCCTACCAATTGTCCTGTCCCGCTGTTGTCTAATGGTACAAATAGCCCATTGCGCCCTTCTGGAGTGTTATAATTTCGTCCCAGACGAAGCAGCGCCGACCCGCTGGGAGCACCATTATCCCCGATTCTGACCCCAATCGAATTAGCCTGTATTGAGCTGTCACCAACAGTCAGAGTCCCGCTGAACGTCTTGTCGCCGCTGACTGTTTGCACATCCGTAAGATTCATGGCTGTGCCCGAGATCTTACTGGGTGCAATATCTGCCCCATTATTTATATCTACATTCATGATTGCCCCATTGGCAATCATCGCCGAAGTCACTGCTGTGCTGAGAAACTGGGCCGTATCTGCCCGCAACACCTGGTATGAAAATGGATTCGCCGTCAGCTTTGTCCGAGGCGTCATTTCCGGGTCTACCCCCACCGTAATACCGAGATAAAGTGCTGTGTCCGAGAAAAGATTATTCGGAAGCGCTGTATGCGCCCCCAAGTTGTAACTGAATATCCCATTCTCAGTATTGATGGTTTGATACCCGTTATCCCACAGTTTGTTCAAAGCGTCTGTCGACAACGGGTCATTCCAGATTATGAACTTTATCAAATACGCCCCGTCCGGCACCGGACTCCCCGACCCGTCTGTCAACCTCCCCGAATACGAAATCAATTGCGGCACTTCCGCCTGGCTTAACATTACCAGTCCTAATACTGCGACGACGGCAATCACATTTGCTTTCCGCATGGAATAAATCCTCCTCTCCTGGAGCATTTGTAAACTTAATCCGGTTTACTGCTGACTTCTGATGTCTATCGCTTAAAAGACATCTCCGTTAAATTAAAATCTATCAAGGGCCCGGAAGAAAATTGAGAGTCAGACGAAAATAAAAGTCCTGCGGGACGTCCATTGTCGAAATATATGATTATCGACCCATAATATATTAAATAGACCCATTTTGTCAATAATAAAATCCCGGCCGCCCGCGCTGTCCCCCCCGACCGGGCCTCATTATTTTTTATTGACATCGTCTCCCGCCGTCCCCTAATTTCCGGTCAATTACTCTTGAAGAAAGGAATCTCTATGTTCTGGGGAGTTGCCTTCCTGATCGCCGGCGTCCTGCTTCTGCTGGCGCGTCTTGATATCATCCGCGGCGATTTCTGGGACTATCTCGTCCCCATCGTTTTGATTGCTCTCGGCGCCAAAATGCTGCTGGAGCGTAAACGTCATCAGTATTGATGCCGCCTGATAAGAGAATTATTTTTCATTTCGACCCCGACGCCTCGGGAATGGAGAAATTTGTCGGTCCCCTTGAAGCCCAGGCGCTTCAAATCCTCTGGGATAACAGCCCTATTACCGCCAAGCGGTTGCAATACTTTCTCAATCAAAAGAAAAAGTACGCCTATACCACTATTACCACTGTCCTGACCCACCTGGTGCAAAAAGGATTTCTCGCGCGCGAAAAGTCCAGCCACTCCTTCATTTATCGCCCGAATATCTCCCGCGAAGATTTCCTGGAGATGGCGGTGGAGAAAATTATATCGGAATTAAATCGCGACTTTCCTGATATAACCTCAAGAGTTCTAAAGCATTACAGGAAAAAGTAATCGGCCGGGTTGCCCCCCGTCGGCTCGCCTCTCAAAAGTAACTGTCTCAGTCCATATTGACGTTTTTTCCCTGTTTAGAACTCCCCTTTCTTTCCCGATAATTATAATATGCGCGCTTTGTTCATAATTTTGACCGCCGCTTTTGCGGCGGCGCCGGTCGCCGCCCAGGTTGACGACAACGCCGGCAATATCTTTTCCGACAAACTCCAGTGTTTCCTGGCGGCGCCCCCCGGATGGTTTGTGGACACTTCCCGATCCGACGAAATCATCATCTCCGAATCTCCACAGAGCCCTATTTTTATCTCGGTCAAGAGATATTTCATCGAAGACGGCAACCAGATCAGTTCCGAGGATGACCTGCGTCAGGCAATTTCCGGGCTGTACCGCAAAATGGGAGTTCCTCTGGCGATTGATTCAATACCGAAATATCAACTCGACCTGGGCAAAGCCCATTTCGAAACCGATTTCACCGCTTTGGCGATTGATGGCCGCACCAAACTTCGCAAATATGTCAGCGGAACCATTGTCCGCCTGACTGATGGCCGTCAAGCGCTCTATCTGCTGATTGCCGAAGCCCCCTCCGATATCTACTATCACATCTTCCCCAGTTTCCTTATGTCCATCCGCTCGTTCCATATCACCGCCACCACCGCCCCCAAGGTTTTATTCTCCGCCGGAATCTTCAAATACTTTCTGATTGGCTTGCTTGTCATGCTTACGATATTCTTTTTCGCCCGCAATCGCCGGGTTCAGAAATCATTCAATCCCCTCGGCGCCGACAGTCACAACTTCTGGCGTTGCGCCTCCTGCGGACGAGTCAATCATAATGACGTTCACTTCTGCAATCGCTGCGGCGCCGCCCGAGTGATAATTAATGCCCCCAATAAGTAATCTATTTTTCTTCCAGTTCGATCAAGACGCCCGAAAAAGATGATGGATGTATAAAGGCTATCTTGTGTCCCTCCGCTCCGACCCGCGGAGTCTCATCGATTAGACGAACCCCCTTTTCTTTGAGTCTTTTCAATACCGCCTCAATCCCTGAAACATAAATGCAGATATGATGAATCCCTTCGCCCCGTTTCTCCAGAAATCTCCCCACCGGGCTTTCGTTCCCAAGCGGCTCCAGAAGCTCAATTGATGGTCCTTCTCCTGACGACCGGAAAATCGCCACCCGCACCTGCTGCTCCGCTACTTCTTTGGTCAATTCCGGTTTCTTCTGCAACAAAAGCGAATAAGTCTCCACGGCCCGGTCCAGATTCCGCACCGCAATCCCTATATGCGACACCTCATGCATCAGAATTCTCTCTTACTGTCCGGTAGTGGCGGAGTCATATTCCCGCTTCCTCTGCCGAAACTCCAGTTCATCTTTGATACGGGACTGGTACGGCAATATCCAGCGGTCGCGGGTATAGTACATTATTCGGTAATATTTCCGCTGCTTCTCCTCTCCCAGCAAGTTCTGATATATGATTGCAAAATAGACCGCCGCCGAATCCTGCATAATCTTCACGCTGTCGATTGCAATCCCTTTGAGCGTATCATATTTATAATTTTTCACCCGGTCGAGTTCATAATATTTGTCGAGGGGATATTCCAGCTGGTAATAAGTGAATTCATTCTCGTACATTACTGTCTTATCCCCTTCTTTAAGCCGCCCGAAAAATTCTGTCAGTGCCTCCCGAATCGGAATTTCCGCCGGTTTTATGGAATCTGATGTCGATGACGGCGCGGCTGCGGTTTTCGTTGTCTTCTCCCCTTGCTGCGAGCAGGATGTCGCCATTATCAACAAGCCCAAAATCGTCAACAGCCTAAATCCTCTCATGATATTCTCCCCATATATTTCTCAACCTGTCTGAAATCTCTCCGACCGTGGCGTAACTTTCCACCGCATCAATCACCGCGGGAACAATGTTCTCCTTCCCGCGGGCGGTCTCTTCCAGCGCCGAGAGCGCCTGCTCCACCTTCTTATTATCCCGTCTTTTCCGCAACTCCTGCAGGCGACCTCTCTGCTTCTCCTCCAGTTCCGGATTCACTTTCAGAATTTCTGTTGCCTCTTTCGATTCAGATATAAATCTATTCACTCCCACCACTACTGTCCTGCCGCTTTCGACCTCTCTCTGAAACTTATATGCCGATTGGGCAATCTCACTCTTGAAATACCCCGACTCAACCGCCTTGACCGCCCCGCCTCTCTTTTCAATCTCCGCAAGAAGCGATGAGATTCTCCTTTCCATTTCGTCTGTCAGGTATTCCACATAATAACTTCCCCCCAGCGGGTCGACACTGTCGGCCGCTCCTGATTCATAGGCAAGCAACTGCTGGGTCCGAAGCGCAATCTCGGCTGATTTTTCGGTCGGAAGCGCCAACGCCTCATCGTAGGCGTTGGTATGCAGCGATTGCGTTCCCCCAAAAATCGCCGCCAGCGCCTGCATCGCTGTCCGCACGATATTGTTTTCCGCCTGCTGCGCTGTCAAGGTCGAGCCGCCGGTCTGCGTATGAAAACGAAACAGATACGACCGACTCTCTTTAGCTCTGAATTTCTCTTTCATTATCCGCGCCCAGAGACGTCGCATCGCCCGGTATTTCGCCACTTCCTCAAATATATTATTATGCGCCGCCATGAAGAACGACAACCGCGGAGCAAAGTCATCGATATCAAGACCCGCTGCCAGCGCCGCTTCCACATACGCCACCGCATCCGCCAGCGTAAAGGCCGCCTCCTGCGCCGCCGTCGCTCCCGCCTCACGAATATGATACCCCGATATCGATATCGTGTTGAACTTCGGAAGATGCTCCTTGGCATAGGCGAAGATATCGGTGATTATCCGCATCGATGGCCCCGGCGGAAAAATATAGGTCCCCCGCGCAATAAACTCCTTCAAAATATCATTCTGCACCGTGCCGGAAATCTTATCTGAGGAGACCCCCTGCTTCTTTGCCACCGTAATATACATCGCCAGCAAAATCACCGCCGTGGCGTTTATCGTCATCGAGGTCGAGACCTCCCCCAGCGGTATCTTGTCGAACAGACGCTCCATATCCTCCAGCGATGAT
>JBFMEF010000121.1 GCA_040753495.1 Candidatus Zixiibacteriota bacterium | reverse complement strand
TTTCGTAATTTTTGGTTTGAAAGATGCTGATGGCATTGACCTTCCGTCAGTCAATGGTCTCTGTCTGGTCGTGTATCAGAAAGATGGTGACCAGTGGTATATTGCAGCCGCCCAGTGTATGGTGCCGCCGCCACTGCCGTCTAAAAAATAAATTGGCCGTGTAACCGGTGATATCAAGAGGCGACGTTGCCATATGGAAGCGTTTTCCAGCGAGTTTCGCCCATCACCGTATAGTACGCCCCAGTCGCAAACCGGAAGCTCACCGAAGTATGGTTAGAGTGAGGTTGGGGCTAACGATATAACCGCCGCCTTCACCTCAAGAGGAAACAGTTTTCATGGTAAAGTGGTCTTGCTGATCAGGCGCCGTGTTCGAGATCAAGCCGGCAGTCATTCCGTTCGACATATGCATCACCCAGAACATTATAGATTGGGAATCCTGGCATTATTCATCGTACTAACTACGGCGAATTTTATTTCAGCGTAATACCGGTTTAGCGCGGAGATTATTTCTTGATATGCCCGAATGATTTCAAGACATAAAGGGCGTCAATCGTTACGAATTCATTTGAGCGGGTCTTTCCGGCGCTGCCCCAATCGACAAGCGAAATTCTGTTCCCTTCCGGCTTCTTGGACACACGGTACAATTTCTGGTCACAGGGAAAACCGCCGTCGGGAAGTCGTCGCGATTCCAGAAGACTCAAGGCATCATAAGAACGGGAGTCGTTGGTAATGCCCGCTTCGGCAAGCGCCAGCAAAGCGTGAAGATAATCATATTCAAAATAGCGCGGATAATGAAGCCGGGTAAATGACTCGGCCATTGGACTGCCGTCACGCAGTCGTCTGAAAATTCTCCGTTTCAAAATCAATTCCGCCGCTTTATTGGCGGCTTCTTTTGAGCGTTTATTCCCGGTCATTTTGGCATGGAGCGCCAGAGCGCGGAGCGGCACGACCGTTTCTCGGTAAGACGAAATTTTCGTCTCCGGATTCTTGTCGCAGTTCCAGCCGCCATCAGGCCATTGCCACTCCGCCAGGCGGGCCGCCAGTTCATCGGTGCGCTCATCGGCGATTCCCAGACGAAGAGTGGAGAAGACAGCATTCCCTTCCTGCGAGGCGCATCGGCGAGTCAGTCCCTTAATATACCGGATGCTCTTGGAATGCTGCGAAGAAAATAGCCAGTCATAAACTTGATTTCGCAACGGTAATAAAAAATGGTCACCGGGCGGATACTCCAAATCGGCCAGCGCTACCAGCACCCAGTGGGCACCATACCATTTCGCGTAGGGATGGACTGCTATCTCGCCTTTCTTGTTTCTTTTGGAGAGCAGTTTCCTTACCCGTGACGAATCTACTATCTCTTTTTGCAGCCTTGAAACGGAGCCGCGGTTATCCCGGCTGCCCAGTAAATATTTGAGAGTTTTGAATTTGACCGAGGGGTCGCTCGAACTTAAAAGGTGGTTGAAAATCGGCTCCATAAATTGCTGTAAAACTATCAGTATAAGATGTTACATTATAATCAGTTCCATTGGACGAAGCAAGCCCATAAAATCATCCGATTTCAGAAAAATTCTGAAACATCCCTCATTTCTTCCGTATATAGAGACATAATTGGTCTAATAAATCCATTATGGTGGACGGCGATTAAACTTGATTCAAAGTGAAAGGAGTGTGTGATGTCATCGTCGGTTATTATCAATTTTTTTCATCTCATAGCGACCGTGGCTTGGATTGGCGGGATGATTTATAACGCCGCCATTTTTCCGGGGTTGATAGGAGCGGTGGAACCCCCCGGTCGAGGAAAGGTGATGGGGGCTATGGCAAAGCGCTTCACCATTCTGGCATGGGTTTCGGTACTGATACTGCTGGTTACCGGATTGCTCAAGACCCCCTCGAGCATGCTGTTTGATACGGTCTCTTCCTATGGCATTCTGCTTACCGTGAAGCACCTGATGATACTTCTCATGATAATCTTCGGGATAATTATCTCTTTTGTCTATGCCCCAAGACTGCGCCGTCTCGCGCCGGCGCCGGGTGCGGCGCCTGACCCGGGATTCTTTGCGGCTCAGAAGGGGATAAAGATATATTCATCACTCAATACCATTCTGGGAGTCGCCGTCCTGTTTCTGGTGGCGGTGATGCAGGGCTAACCGGATAAGTCAAAACTTTAAAACCACGCTGATGACAATACAGGCAGGAGCGAGAGGCTCCTGCTTTTTTTTGCCAAATTGGCGATTGCCAAATTCCGGCGTCTCGGTTAGATTCCTCCTGGTTGCCACCGTAAAAACTTATTTGAATGATGCAATTATGCGCGCCATGATTCTCGAGAAACAGGGGAGGCCGCTGCAGGCGGCGGATGCCCCGGTTCCTGTCCCATCAAATGGTCAGCTGCTGCTCAAAGTTCATGCCTGCGGGGTCTGCCGAACCGACCTGCATGTTGTTGATGGCGATTTGAACGAGCCGAAACTCCCCTTGATACCGGGGCATCAGATAGTCGCGACTGTGGTTGATAGTTCAAAAAGTAAGGGGAAATTCCAGACGGGGGACAAGGTCGGCGTTCCCTGGCTCGGCGGCAGTTGCGGCAGTTGCCTATATTGCCTTTCGGGTCGAGAGAATCTGTGCGACAACGCCAGATACACCGGATACCAGATCGATGGCGGTTTCGCCGAATACACCGTTGCGGATGAGAATTTCTGTTTCCCGATTCCGCCCGGATATCCCGACCTGCAGGCGGCGCCGCTTCTCTGCGCCGGACTTATCGGGTACCGGTCGCTCAAGATGACCGAGAAAGCTCACCGGTTGGGGCTCTATGGCTTCGGAGCGGCGGCTCATATAATAATCCAGGTGGCAAAGTTTCAGGGACGGGAAATCTATGCCTTTACGAGGAAGGGGGATACCAAAGGGCAGCGGTTTGCGCAGGATTTAGGAGCGGTCTGGGCCGGGGAATCGGAGAGCGCTCCCCCGGCGTTACTTGATGCCGCCATTATATTTGCGCCGGCGGGGGAACTGGTCCCAAAGGCGCTTCGCGCCACTGCCAAAGGGGGGATTGTGGTCTGCGCCGGAATTCATATGAGCGACATACCATCGTTTCCGTACTCGATACTCTGGGGGGAGAGAGTGGTGCGCTCGGTGGCGAACTTGACCCGAAAGGATGGAGAAGAATTTCTGAGATTAGCGCCCCGTGTGCCGGTCAAGACCGAGGTGCATCCCTATCCGTTGGAGAAAGCGAACGAGGCACTTGACGACCTCCGTCACGGCCGCTTCACCGGCGCCGCCGTGGTGACAGTTGAATAGCCAGGTATTTACAGCTTCTCCACCGCTTATTTGAATTGCATCCTCAAGAGCCGCCTGATATATTGTGATAGTTATCCAGACCATTTATTATGCCCCCGGATGGGGGAAATCTGATGGAGAGGGAAAATCAAAAGGGTCCCGGAGAGGGGCCGTCAGGTAAGGTAACTTCAGGCGACCTGATTTCTCACTATAGAATTCTGTCTCATATCGGCTCCGGCGGCATGGGAGAGATTTTTCTTGCCGAAGACCTGAAGTTGAATCGCCGGGTGGCGCTGAAATTTCTGCCGGAGGATTGCTGCCCCGATGCGACCAAGAAAGCCCGCTTTCTGCGCGAAGCGCAGGCGGCGGCGCAACTGAGCCATCCCAACATTGTCGTCATTCATGAGATAAGCGAATATGCGGGACGTCCCTATTTTGTTATGGAATTTATAGAGGGACTTGACTTCAATGAGCATGTAAAGAAGAAGAATCCGAATCTGGGGCAGATAATTGAACTGGCGAATCAGGTCAGCGAGGGTCTCCAGGCCGCCCACAAAAGTGGAATAATTCATCGCGATATTAAGCCTGCCAACATCCTTGTTGACCACAGTGACAGAATTAAGATACTCGATTTCGGGCTGGCATCTCTCAAAGGAGTCGAAAACATTACCAGGACCGGCACGACTTTGGGAACACTCGGCTATATGTCGCCGGAGCAACTGCTTGGTGAAAAGATAGACCACCGCTCAGATATCTACTCTTTCGGAGTCACGCTGTATGAAATCATAGCCAGACAGACCCCCTTTGCAGGGGAATACTCGGCCGCGGTAATGCACTCCATTCTAAATGAGACCCCGCCGGCGCTGGAATCAATAGTTCCGGAAGTGCCGGCTACTCTGTCTGACCTGATTTCCAAAATGATTGAGAAAAATCCCGACCTTCGTTATCAGACGATGGAAGAAGTCAACTCCGAACTGAAAAGTCTCGCGGAATCATTTCGGAAGACGCCGGTGAATTCTGTTTCTGACGGATTCCCGCGAAAGACCGCCGAAAACATTATCGCTGTCCTTTATTTTGATAACCTTTTTGACCCGGACGACAGTAAAAAATGGGGAGAAGTTATCTCGGCGTTATTGATTTCGGGACTGACAGACCATCCGCAACTGACGGTGGTTTCATCACAGCGGCTGTATGATTTGCTTCGTCAGATGGGACGGGAGAAGCAGAATCGGATTGACCGGACAGTGGCATCACAGCTTGCCCATCGGGCCGGCGCCCGGTGGATGGTGGTGGGGGCGATTCTGGCGGAGACGCCCCTTCTGACAATATCATCACAGGTAATTGAAGTTGCCTCGGGGAAGGTCATTGCCGGGCTGAGAATTAGAGGTGAAGAAAGCGAGACCATTTTTACTGTGGTTGATAAATTGCTGGCGATGATAACAGAGAAGATAACGATTGATAAGAAGCCCTTGCTGTCGCCACTGCGGTCGGTGGCGGAAGTAACGACCTCGTCGCCGGAAGCGTATCGACATTATCTTGCAGGATTAGAGTGGACGGTCAAAGTCCAGGAGGACAAAGCGCGCGAGGAATTTGAGAAGGCGCTCGACTATGACCCCGAATTTGCAATGGCTTACTATTCCCTGGCGAGGATGCCCTTACCGAATAGACTTGCCCTACTCGCAAAGGCCGTTGAGTATTCGAAGAGGGCTACGTTCAAGGAGAAATGCTACATAATGAGTTGGAAGGCTCTAACCGAGGATGACATTCCTAACGCGATAAATGAGTTGGAAAGATTAATAGAGCGGCATAAAGATGAAAAGGAAGCCTATTTCAGTCTTGGTGTGCGGTATCATTATTTGGGGGATTATGAAAAGGCGATATCATATCTTGTGAAGGCGATTTCACTCGATCCTCACTTTGAAAGGGCATGGAATCAATTGGCTTATGCATATTACTTTGCTGGTAAGGTTCATTTATCCTTTCAAACAGCGGAGCAATATATAAGACTGGCTCCTGATGGACCGGCGCCATACGACACTCAGGCCGAGATTCTGTCATTCGCGGGAGAGGCTGATGCCGCAATACAGGGATACAATATTGCCTTGAAGAAGGGAATATTGCCATCAACTTGCTGCAATCTTGGCGTTCTTTATATACTGAGGACGGATTATGAAGATGCCCAACGGTGCTTCAATAAATTATCCGTGATTGCTCGCCGCCACCCCTGGGTTGACAGCGGCTTCTATGAAGCGGCCATTCCGATTCATCAGGGCAACTTCCAGAAGGCTCTAACCATGCTTGACAGCGCAATAAGTGATGATGAATTGGATCCGTCCCGGCAGATAATGATTTCATACAAGAGGCAGTTGAAGGCTGGGGTATTAATGGAGTTAGGGAAAAACGATGAAGCCTTTGAAGAATTGGACAAATCGGGATTAGTAGCGCGAAAAAGAGAATGGTTCCGTCAAGGCAGATCTTTAGCCATAGACCGCATCTGGCTTCTGGCAAGGACTCATCGTCATGATGAGGCGAGAAAGGAATTGGAGAGTATCGGCACGAGTTCATTTACGCCGAAATGGTTAGTCCGTGAAGACCGTCTGATTGCCGAAGGTTTGATTGCGTTTGAAGAGGGTGCTTATGAGTCAAGTTACCGCAGTTTAATTGCGGCAAATGAGAAATTCCCCAAATGGCCCTCAATCAGGAGTTTTCTAATTGACCGCATAGCGGCAAGGTGCTGTATCAATACAGGCAGGTCTGAACGCGCAATACAGATTCTGAGTAGATCGCTTAGTATCTATGCAAATGCCAGAATCTGGAATCTTGCCGCCGATGTGAAAAACCATTATTACCTCGGTATCGCCTACGAGAATACCGGACAGACCGATAAAGCTGTCGAGCAATATCGCACCTTCCTCAATATCTGGAAATCGGCCGACCGACAATTGCCCGAGATGGCAGATGCCCGAAACCGGCTGGACCGCCTGGCTTCAGGAAATGATTGACAAGCCGCGCTGACTTAATCAATTTATAACAGAATTCCTTTGTCAATTAGCCGAGGAGATATTATGCCGACTCGCTGTGCCTGGGCGCAACGCCCAATAATGATTGAGTACCATGATAACGAATGGGGAGTGCCGGTGCATGATGACCGCCTGCTGTTTGAATTTCTGATTCTCGAGGGCGCCCAGGCCGGGCTGACCTGGCTGACGATTCTCCAGAGACGGGAGAATTACCGCAAAGCCTTCGACAACTTCGACCCCAAAAAAGTCGCCCGATATAACGCCGCCAGGGTCAAAACCCTTCTTAAGAACGAAGGCATAATCCGTAACCGTCTCAAAATCGAAGCCACCATCGCCAATGCCCAGGCCTATCTGGCAATCCAGAAAGAATTCGGCAGTTTCGATAAATATATCTGGTCCTTTGTCGGAGGGAAACCGCTCCTGAACGCCCGCAAGAGCATGAAAGAGGTGCCGGCTATGACCGCTGAAGCGGAGCGGATGAGCAAGGACCTGAAAAAGCGGGGATTCCGCTTCGTCGGACCTACCATCTGCTACGCTTTCATGCAGGCCATCGGGATGGTCAATGACCATACCGTTGACTGCTTTCGATATAAACCTCTGTCAAGGATGAAGTAGAAATCTGAATCTGGCGACTGGAACCGTTCC
>JBFMEF010000120.1 GCA_040753495.1 Candidatus Zixiibacteriota bacterium | reverse complement strand
TGCAGGAATCGAGTCCGGCCAGTCCGACGGCGTGCAGGAAAATGGCGACGCCGAAAATCCAGAGGGAGAGTTTTTTGGCGCGCGGTGACACGGTGCTGAACAAAAAGATGGCTCCCAGCCCGAAGAAGAGCGCCGTATGACCGTTGAGGTGAACATGAGAGAGCTTGAGATTATCTTCAAATGTCTCCCAGGCTGACTCTTCCCCCGGCTCGGTGAATTCCTCGGCGTTTGATTCATCAATCGGCTCCTGCTCGCCGGAGTCGGACCAGTCGGGGGCGGTAACGGCCTGGTCATCGGAGAGGATGGTTTCCATGTCAGCCTGATAGTCGTACTCTTCCGATTCTTGATGCCCGAAGATGCCCGATTCCACCGTTGCCAGCGTTGTCGCCCAGAGGAAGACCGCCAGCATAAGAAAAGTAAACAGCCCTACAAAGAGTTTTCCGTAGGGCGGCAGTTTTGTCAGATTGAAATCGTTAAACATAGACCGCTCCTGTCTCTATTGGATTCCGTTCCATAAAGTCTTCATGAGCAAGCTATCGCGCTACCCGCGGACTTTGACGGTCTCGAGGATTTTGTTGACAATGGCGATAGTATCGACGCCATCGGCTTCGGCATTGAAGGAGGTTACGATGCGATGCCGCAGCACCGGAAGCGCCGCAAAGCGGACGTCATCGGGACCGGGGGTGGGCCGTCCATCCAGAATTGCCCGGGTTTTGGCGGCAAGTATCATATATTGCGAGGCGCGGGGACCGGCCCCCCAGGAGACCCAGTTCTTGATGAAGTCGGGAGCCGAGCCGTTATCAGGACGGGTAGCGCGGGCAATATCGACCGCGTACTGGATGAGATGGTCGGAGACCGGCACTCGTCGCACCAGTCTTTGAAGCGATATTATCTCGGCGGCATTTAGAATCTTGTCCAGAGAATGCTGGGCGGTGACGGTGGTGGTTTTGACTATCTGATGTTCTTCCTGCTCCGAGGGATAATCGACAAAGATATTAAACATGAACCGGTCGAGCTGGGCTTCGGGAAGCGGGTAGGTTCCTTCCTGTTCGATCGGGTTCTGAGTAGCCAGCACAAAGAACGGCTCATCAAGTTTGAAAGTCTGCCCGGCGGCAGTGACCTCGTGTTCCTGCATAGCCTGTAGCAACGCCGCCTGCGTTTTTGGCGGAGTTCGGTTGATTTCATCTGCCAAAATGACATTAGCGAAAACAGGACCTTTGACATATCGAAAAGCCCGCTTGCCGGTAGCGTGGTCATCCTCGATAATTTCGGTGCCGGTGATATCGGAGGGCATCAGGTCAGGGGTGAACTGGATACGATTGAACTTGAGGTCTAAGATGTTGGCTAATGTTGAGATAAGGAGGGTCTTTGCCAGGCCGGGCACCCCTACCAGCAGGCAGTGACCAGATGAGAGCAGGGCAATCAGAAGTTGCTCGATGACTCGCTCCTGCCCGATAATTACCTTGGCGATTTCCTTCTTGATGGCGTCATGAGACCTCTTAAGTTCTTCAACGGCAACGAGGTCATTATTATTGGCTACAACCATTTATACCTTTCTATGAGACGGCATTTCATACACGGGTTGGTCAATTTCAATAAGGGGACCTCCCCTGATATCGATATGATTATATCCGTACTTCTACAGATAAGTCCAAAAAAGATTATCAGTTGTGGAAAAGAAGGCAATTGCGGGATTCATTTTGATACCCCAATATTCACGGAATCAGGAGGTTAGCGTCTTTTCCACAAAATCAGAAGCTTATCCACAGAATGTAGATATCCCTGAAAGGGGGTTATTTGTCATCAGTTTGCTTCTTTCCGGCCGTGAAGAGCGGCTCTTCCTCTTTTTCCGGCGGAAGGAATCCGAATCCAGGCTTCCCATCTTTCATCCGGCAGGAACCGCAGAAGATCGCTCCTTGCTCCACAATCAGGGATTTGGTCTTGATATCGCCTTCGACATCAGACTTTGCCTGTAGTTCGACTCTTTCAGAGGCGACCAGATTTCCGACAATCTTTCCGGCGACCACGGCGGCTACCGCCTCGACTTCTGCCTCTACATATCCCCCGGCGCCGACCGTAACGGTATCGGAGCAGATGATCTTTCCTTTGACGGTCCCGTCAATCCTGACAGCTCCCTTGATATCCAAGGTCCCGGTAAAGACCGTATCTTTGCCAATAAGGGTGTTCATTATTCCGCCCTCTGGTTTACTGGTTTGATATTTCATGTTCCGCAATATATTTTAAAGGGTTAACCGGTTTTCTGTTGACGCGAACTTCGAAATGAAGGTGCGGCGCGGTCGATTTGCCGGTATTGCCGGTATTGGCGATTCGTGTTCCGGCGAAGACTTCGCTGCCGACAGCGACAAAGAGTTCGCTGTTGTGACCATAGACTGTTTCCACATTGTCACGGTGCTCCAGAATTACCATTAATCCGTAGGTAGAGTCGTATCCGGCATAGGTGACAGTGCCGTTGGCGATGGCATAGACGGGGGTGCCGATGGCGGCGGCGATATCGACGCCGGGATGGAAATCGGTCTCGCCATCGGAGTAGCCGCGAGTCATATATCCTTTCAGCGGCATGCCGCCGAACGACTCCCGGCTGATTTCCAGCTGCCCTTCTTCATTTTCCGCCATCTGCTCCTCCAGTTCGGCGAAGATGACCGAATCGGGCGGCAATTCCGGCAGTTCCAGATTGATGCCGGCCAGCAAGGCGATCCGGCTCACCACGGCGCGGGTATCGCGCATATTTTCTTCCAGTAGAGCCAATTTGTACTTATACAACTTAAGCGATTCATTTTCCTTTTCCAGCCGATCGGCGTCGGCCGCCCGCATCATTATCCGCCCGTAAGAGGTGAATATGATAATCAACGCGACCGCCAGCAGCACCACCGCGGCAACCAGGACTTTGAATATCCATGATTTCACTCTGATGCCGAACGGTTTTTCCACCCCTTCCGGCACAATCATCAGGCTGTAATATTTTACCTGTCCCATTTCACTGACGAATCTTTTTAAACAAGTCCAAAAGCCGCTCCAGGTCTTCTTCGCCGTAAAATTCCACTTCGATTTTCCCCCGTTTAAAGCCGGGGGTGATTTTGACGGCGGTCCCGAGAATCTGTTTGAGCTGATTTTCCAGCTCCACTATTGCCGGTAGTCTCTTTTTCGGCAGGGATTTCCGTTTTCTCAAGACCTTTATTGATTCTTCGGCCATCCGGACGGTGAGATTGTCGGCGACAATCCGCTCCGCCAGTTTGACCTGCGACAGTTCGTCATCAAGCGCCAGTATAGCGCGGGCATGCCCCTCGGTCAATTTTCCGGCGCGAATCAGTTCTTTGACCTTTTCGGGAAGATTCAGCAGGCGGACGATGTTGGCGATGGCGGTGCGACTCTTGCCGACCCGCGCGGCCAGTTCCTGCTGGGTCAGGCGGGATTCATCCATGAGACGGCGAAACGCCTCCGCCTCTTCCAGAGGATTGAGGTCCTCCCTCTGGATGTTTTCGACCAGGGCCATCTGGAGCATGTCGGTCTCGTTGGTTTCATCCATCAGGAGAGCGGGAATTTTTTCCAGTCCCGCCAGACGGGCGGCTCGAAAACGCCGCTCGCCGGCAATCAGGATATATCCGTTATCTTTCTTCTTGACAATAATCGGCTGCAGCACTCCCTGGGTTTTAAACGATTCGGCCAGCTCCTGCAAAGAAACGTCATCAAAGTTCCGCCGCGGCTGCGCCGGATTGGGGATTATCATATTGACCGGTATCTGGCGAAAGGAACCGCCGCCGGCTGTTTCCTCCTGGGACGGTATCAGGGCTTCCAGCCCCCGCCCCAGAACCACTTTGCCGCTCATCTGCTGAGTACCTCCTTGGTCAGCGCCAGATAGTTTTCGGCGCCGGTGGATAGAATGTCGTAGAGAATTATCGGTTTCCCGAAACTGGGGGCTTCAGAGAGCCGGACATTTCGATTGATAACCGTATTATAAACGCGCTGACTGAAAAACTTGCGGGCTTCCTCGGCGACCTGACGGGAAAGGTTGAGCCGTCCATCGTACATGGTCAGCAGCACCCCTTCAATCTCCAGGCCGGGATTGAGATTTTTCTGCACCAGTTGTATGGTGTGAAGAAGCTGTCCCAGCCCTTCCAGGGCGTAATATTCGCACTGTATCGGAATCAGGACGGAGTGAGCGGCGGTAAGGGCATTGATGGTGAGAAGTCCCAGCGACGGCGGGCAGTCGATGATAATAAAATCGTACTGTTCCTGCACGGGCGCCAGCGCCTGCGCCAGGATTCGTTCGCGGGAGAACAGGGAGACCAGTTCCACCTCGGCGCCGACCAGCGAGATGGAGGAGGGGGCGAGATTCAAAAAGGACAATTCGGTCGGCATTATCACCTCCAGCATGGTCTTTCTGCCAATGAGGACATCATAGACCGATGATGCCACTTTTGCCTTATCGACGCCCATCCCGGAGGTGGTATTAGCCTGGGGGTCGATATCAATTAGGAGGGTTTTCTTTTCGGCCACCGCCAGACAGGAAGAGAGATTGACGGCGGTAGTGGTCTTGCCGACTCCCCCTTTCTGATTAGCCACTGCCATTATCCGCGCCACGTTAGACCTCAAATGTTGTTACGACCAAAATTATTCATAGGTGACTATTAAAAGGGTTTTAAATGAATTGGGCAAGGATAATCTTTCAGGGCGCCGGTGTGAATACGGCAAAGCTGCGGAGAATTTCTCTGTCATCGAGATAATAATGATAGACAGCAGGTTGAAGCGCTTTGGCGGCAGGAGTTTTTGATTCTATTGAGGAATAATAGATGAAATGTCCTTGAGGGTGAAGAAGCGAAAGAACTCGAGTCAGGAGCGGCTTATCGAGGCGGACATATCTCATCGTGGCGGCATCGAAGGAGGAATGGGAAAGAGACGATGAGGTCTCCATGAAGTTGGCATTGATAATCTCCGCCGATAGAGAATATTTTTTCTGCAGCGATTCGAGGAAGCGGGCTTTTTTCGTGGTTCGTTCAAAGAGAACCCCCTCGATACCGCGAAAAGCCAGAAGAAGAATGATACCGGGGAAGCCGGCGCCGCTTCCGATATCGAAGAATTTTCCCCGCGGTGGAGGAAGGAATTCATAAGGAATCAGGCAATCAGCGGCGATTTTCCGGAGATCAGGGAGGTTTGTTTCACGTGAAACAATATTCACTTTAGTATTGAATTCGAGGATATCTTTCAGAAAAAGGTCTATGGCGCTGTCAGGGTCATACCTGGCAAGTATCTCCCCGGTCAGAAAAAGAGGGGGCGCAAGGGATGGCTTCGCTCCTGAATCAGGCAAGGATGATTCCTTTCAGGTCCGGATACCGGAGCGGTATTTCTTGAGATGGATGGAAAGGGCCGCCAGGTCGCCGGTGGTTACTCCTTCGATGCGACTGGCTTGTCCGAGAGAGCCGGGTCGAAACCGGAGGAATTTTTCTTTGGCTTCGTTGCGGAGGCCGGTCAGATTTTCAAATGAGAATGACGGTGGAATGATATCCTGCTCCATTTTGCGGAAGCGTTCCACCTCCCGCTCCTGTTTCTGGATGTACCCATCATACTTCAGCATAATCGCGGCGCGCTCCAGGGCGTCCGCTGAAATCCCGTTATCATTAATGACGTCATGAGAATACGGGAGAATGTCTGCTGTCGAAATGCCGGGGACCTTGAGTAACTCTGCCAGGGTTACAGACTCTCGCTTGCAAAAAAATCGCGAGAGGCCATCAAGCCGCGAGACCGGGAGCGACTGCTTTTTCAGCGCTTTGATAGTTGCCGTGGTCTGGAGACGGAGGGTATCAAAGAGAGAATAATCCTCCGGCGGAATCAAACCATATTTTTGAGCATACGGGAAGAGCCGGTCGCGGGCGTTGTCTTCGCGCAAGCCGAGACGATATTCGGCACGGGAGGTAAACATCCGATACGGCTCGGTAGTTGAATGCGTGACGAGGTCGTCAATCATGACACCAATATAACCGGTAGCGCGGTCAAGTATGAAGGGCGGCTCGCCCTCAATAGCCAGCGCGGCATTGATTCCCGCCATGATTCCGAGTCCAGCCGCTTCTTCATAGCCAGAGGTTCCATTTATCTGCCCGGCAAGGAAAAGACGCTCGACCAGTTTGGTCTCAAGAGAGGCTTTGATCTGGTGTGAGGGGCAATAATCATATTCCACGGCGTACCCCGGTTTGGTAATCTGAACTTCCTCCAGTCCGATGATGGTCCGAATCGCTTTTTCCTGTACATCCTCTGGGAGCGAGGTTGAAAAGCCGTTGGGATAAATCTCATCAGTGCCGTTCCCTTCCGGCTCGAGGAAAATCTGATGGCGCGACTTATCTTTGAAGCGAAAGATTTTATCTTCGACAGAGGGGCAATAACGGGGACCGCGGGATTTTATCTGGCCGGAGAACATGGGGGAGCGATGGAGATTTTCAAGGATAACCGCTTTGGTTTTGTCGGTCGTGTAGGTTAAGTGACAGGGGGTTTGCTCCAGCCGATAAGGTGTTGTGGTATAAGAGAAAAATGGGATTGGTTCATCACCTGGTTGGATTTCACAGCGGCTGAAATCGATAGTTTTGCCATCAAGACGGGGCGGGGTGCCGGTTTTGAGTCGTCCCACCTCGAAACCGAGAGACCGAAAAGATTCGCTCAGCCGATATGCCGCTTTTTCGCCCCGGCGACCGGCCGGAATCTGTTTTTCTCCGATATGTATCAAGCCTCCGAGGAATGTCCCGGAGCAGACGATGACGGCGCGGGAAAAAATCTTTTTGCCATCTTCAGTTTCAATCCCAACGGCTCGGGCATCCTCGACCAGGAAGGCGCCGGCGGTGGCTTCAATAACCGAAATATTCTTATCCTGTCCAACAAACCGGCAGACAAAATCATTGTAGGCGATTCTGTCGGCTTGAGCGCGGGTAGACCAGACGGCTGGACCACGCGAAAGATTCAGGCGTCGGAACTGGATGCCGGTGGCATCGATGGCTTTTCCCATCAGGCCTCCGAGGGCGTCAACCTCTTTGACGATATGGGATTTCCCCAATCCGCCGATGGCCGGATTGCAGGACATAAGAGCCAGACGGGTCCGGTCCATAGTTACCAGGGCGACCTTTTTTCGCATGCGGGAAGCCGCCAAGGCGGTTTCAACCCCGGCATGTCCACCACCCACCACGATTATGTCAAAGTCAAAATGTTTCACGACAAACAATCTACTTTCCTATACAGAATCTCGAGAAGATACGGTCAAGGATCTGCTCATTATAAACTCTTCCGGTGATTTCGTCAATCTCGTTTAATCCCTGACGGAGGTCAAAGGCAGTCAATTCGGGGGAGAGTTGTTTTTTTAGAGACTGAAGGGCCTTTTTAAAATGACGGCAGGCGTTTTTCAGTTTTGTCTGATGCCTTTCGGAGGTTATGACCAGGCGGTCAGTTAAGTCCGGCAGCTCGGCACTGGTAACAGTTTTTAAGTGTCTGCGAAAATGCGCTATTCCCTCCCCGGTGAGGCAGGAAACCGGGAAGCGCGGATGAGGGAAATCAGGTGACTTCAGGGTTTCTCCGTGGAGTTTTTTTGCAATATCTATCTTGTTGTATAGTAATAAGATATTTCTATTTGACAGGCTTTTCAGGTCGGCTTGAATCTCTTTTTGCCACCCTTTGCGGGTGATATCTACCAGCCAGATAACCAGGTCGGATTCCTTAATAATTCTCTGTGCTGATGCCTGCCCCGCTTTTTCGATAATGCCAGCTTTGCCGCGCAGGCCGGCGGTATCGGTCAACTGGACCGCGAGACCATCAAGGTCAATCCATTCCGACAGATAGTCGCGGGTGGTGCCGGGAATCGGGGCAACGATGGCGCGATTCTGATTCAGGAGGAGATTGAAGAGCGAGGATTTGCCGGCATTGGGTCGGCCGGCAATGGCGATTTTGAATCCTTCTTTGATGATTCTGCCGCTTCGATAACTCTTTGTCAGGTTTTCGATAGTTTTGATGGTTTCCCCAAGTGACCGAACCAGCGCCGGGTAGCCCGCCGTCTCCAGCTCCTCTTCAGGATAATCAACGGCGGCTTCTATTTCCGCCAGAAGGTCGATAATCGCATTTCGGACCGAGTCGATTTCCAGAGAGAGACGCCCCAGGAGATTATTGCGGGCGACGCGGTAGGAATAGTCTGTTTTGGATGCTATTAGGTCGGCGACCGCTTCGGCTCGCGCCAGGTCGATTTTCCCGGAGAGAAAAGCCCGCCGGGTAAACTCCCCCGGTTCGGCGGCCCGGGCATTTTTGTGCAGGATCTCTTCGAGAATTCGTCGCAACACAAACTGCCCGCCATGACAGAATATTTCCGCCTGGAGTTGTCCGGTGTAGGAGTGTCCTTCGGGCATGACCGCCGCGGTGACTTCATCAATAACGTCGCCATCATTATCCACGATATGCCCGTAATAGAGATGAAAAGGGCGAAGAGTTGTGTCGCGGGTTTCGCCGGGGCGGAAAATGCGGGTGAGGATTTTGGAAGTCTCCGGGCCGGCGATTCGGATGGCGCCTATGCCGCCTTCCCCGGGAGGGGTGATTATCGCCGCTATGGTATCGTCATTCCTGATTTGAATCGAGGACTCCTTTCTAATGGTTACAATGATAGCGGTAGTCAGAGGGAAAATCAAGACTCTTATAATGGACTATATTGCTCTCTAATTGAGAGACGTCGCGCGGGTGGCTATGGTCTGGGAGAAGCGCGATATCTGAACAGTTTCAAAAATGGAGGGATTGATGAACTCGGATATAACAAAGAATGCAGATTGTGTGACGTATAAACTTAAGTTTATAGCACCCGGGATGTTTTTCTGCCGAGGAAGGCTCTTTCAGATACGCATCGAATTGCATATAATATAACGGGAATTGCTCAAAAAATGAACAAGTGGTTCGAGCCAAAACAGTTATCATGTTGAAAGTTAATTGGTTATGTTAAGGTACGGGAATTGCTTATTTGAGCTATACTATTTACCTTTAATTTGGGAAATATAATGGCCAAATCGTTGGTTAGACTGGTTTTGATTCTTTTCGTACTGGCCATTCCGGCGCAACTTCTTGCCGCTCCGGTGATGGTTGAGGAGATTTCCAGGAATTGGAGATTTTACCAAGACGATCATCGTTATATGTTCGCCTCCTGTGTCACCTTTTACGACCCGGAAGCCAATCCGGGGCGTATCGGAGCGTTCATATCCGGCGACGGTTACAACGGGTATCCGAGTTCATTGACCTGGGGACATACTCTTCCGGAGGGTCTGCGGGTTCCGCCTGATATCATTCTGAGGGCGAAACTTTGGGTCAATGCCGCTCTGGTGGATGAAAACAACAATGCTGTCAGTATTGAGGGAACCTGGAATTGGGACCCGCTCAACAGCTGGTCGTACGATGACAGTTACTTCGATTTGACAAATGTTGATGTCCAGGATTTCTGGAATAACAGTCCGCTGGATGTAACAGTTTATGCCGGCGAGCGGAAACTTCGTATCGATCAGGCATGCCTGATGATTGATTATAGAAGTTCCAATGTCGTTCCGGAGCCGGCCACGCTGGCCCTTTTCGGGCTGGGGCTGTCCGGTTTAGGATTGATGCGCCGTAGAAAGTAAGTGCATCCGAAGCAGAATCGGAAGACCGCCGTTGATAAAATCAGCGGCGGTTTTTTATTGGTGGAAGATATCTTCGACGGTTGGCATATATCTCTTGACTGCATATATTGAAGAGAGATTGTTACTCAGGTCAGGAGTGAGGGATGGCGCGATTGGAGTTAAAATCAGTCACGGATTTTCTGAAGCATTATCTTCTTGGGCTGTTCCGGCGGGCCGATGAACGTCATGTTATCCTGCTGGGAGGCGGGCTGGCGTTTTCTCTTTTTCTCTGTGTCATTCCGTTCGTTCTGATAATCTTCTCGATACTCGGCGCCATCCTGGAGAATGCCGCGCTGGAGACGCAGATTAACGCGGCGATAGAGCGGATGATTCCGTATGACCGTTACGCCTCTTTTGTCAAAAATTTTCTGTATCAGCGGATTGAAGAGTTTAAGGCATATCGCGGGGTGGCCGGACTGGTAGGAGCGGTGGGATTGTTCTTTGCGGCAAGCGGACTTTTCAGCAGCCTGCGAACTGTCCTTAACAGTATCTTCAAGATTGACCGGGAGGAGCATTTTCTTCGGGGAAAGTTGAAAGATTTGGGGATGGTGCTTCTGGTTATCTTCTTCTTTCTGGTCGCGACCCTTCTATTTCCGCTTCTGGATATCTCCCGCGGGATGGCGGTGCGGTTTGAGTGGCTGAAGCTGCTTCGGTTCGGCCAGGGAGAGAATCTTTTCATCGCCGCTTTATCCTTCCTTATAATTTTTGTCTGCTTTTTCATTTTTTATTATCTGATACCGTATGCCCGTCTCGGGTTGAAAGTTCCGGCGGTGAGCGCCTTCTGGGCGACGTTATTCTGGGAGATAGCGCGAAGGCTTTTTGGGTATTACATAACCAATATGGCGAATCTGAAGCAGATATATGGGGTATATGTTTTTGTCGTGGTGGTGGCGTTGTGGGTTTTTTATTCCTGTGTGATATTTATAGTTGGGGCGGAGATTGGGCAGTTGTATCGGGAGAGGCGGGAGGAGAGGTGACGCAACGGGAAAGGTCATGTTGTGTTCAAGTCCCACCGCAAGTCACCGCGGCGACCAAGGCGGTGGGGCACCGGGGCGTCAGTTCTCGTTCCGACAGGAGTCGGGAGTAGGAAGTGGCGCAACAGGAAAAGGATTCGAACCTAAGAACTGACGCAACAGGAATATCACCGCCACCGGCGGGTAGTGGAGGCGGAGTTTGTTTTGGATAAGAAATTCCATGATTATGATTTGAGTAATTTATGATCTACGCTATTCAAAAAGGCCTAATCTCAAGAGTAATCCCGGAATCATTGTCCAAAGCCCTGAGAGTCGGCGGCATGGGTGGGAGATTCCCAAAGAGGTCTCTGGGTTTACGATTTTCCCAATTTGCGAGATTTCTCTCAAATGTAATTATCTCACCTTCTAGCATTTTAATTCTCGCTCTCATGCCATGTTCCTCAGTGGTTAGGTCAGGTTTGTTAGTGATGACACGTGACCTCACATACTGATTTCTCAATTCAAGAAGCTCAACAAAGCGAGTATTGACTTCACGATACAAATCCAGAATCTGTTGGGTGCACTGGAGATCATAAACTCCCTGGTTTATTTGGACTTGCTTCCATTGCCATAATGACCCTGACCCCACAAGGGTTCCCAAGATGAACATGACCCACGACTTATTCTTAACAAGGAAATTCTTTATGCTCACGTAATCTACCCTCTCATACTATTAGGAACATATACCCTCTAATATAATGGGGATGAGTAACAATAACGAAGAAAATTGTTGTTGATTAAATGGGGGGACTCCTCAATTATAATTATTGAAGCATCAGAACTACTATGAAAAAAGAATATTTTCTAATAGCCCTGTTCTTTCTGGTCACCGGTATTTTCTTTTTTCTGTTCTACAAATTGATGATGCCGTTCTTTGCTCCGATTGCCTGGGGGGGAGTGCTGGTGATAGTTTTTTTCCCTCTGTATCGCCGGGTGGGGAAGAAAATCAAGTCGCCCAATATCTCCTCTTTTGTAACCTGCGTGATAATCTTTTTTGTGATTATCGGTCCGGCGCTTTATCTTCTGGCGTCGCTGGTCGGGGAAGCCTCCGATGCCTTCACCAGAATCAACAACGCCTACCAGAGCGGCGAACTGAAAATCTATTTTTCCAAATATCTTCCGTTTATCGAAGGGATAAAGAACCGTCTGCTTTCGGTCTATCCCGATTTAGCCAATGTCGATTTTGATTCGGTAATTAAGGATGCCGTTGCCACAGTCAGCAAGATTATCGGCGCCAAGGCGACCTCGGTGCTTGCCGATATCACCAAGACTCTGTTTCAGTTCATTCTGACCCTGTTCACGATGTTTTTCTTTTTCCGCGACGGCGACAAAGTGGTCGCGTATCTCAAGCGGTTGACGCCGCTGGAACCGGAGAAAGTGAACATAACTTATGCTTATATGAAAGAGGTGGTGGAAGGAACCATGTATGGTGGGGTGGCGATGGCAATAATACAGGGGGCGCTGGGAGGAATACTTTTCGCCATAATGGGAATTGACTCGGCGGTATTCTGGGGGGCAATCATGGCGTTCCTGGCGTTTCTTCCGCTGGTCGGTCCGTTCTTAATCTATATCCCGGCCGGATTGTACCTGATTTTGAGCGGGTC
>JBFMEF010000119.1:4592-7433 GCA_040753495.1 Candidatus Zixiibacteriota bacterium | reverse complement strand
AGTAGCCCAAATCAGCATGGTCAGCATCAACCCAGAAGGTATCGAGGGTGCTGTGGAATATACCGTGGATACCTATATAGAAGAGTCCTTCGACATAGGCTTCCGGTATATCGGGCAGAGTAATCTCTGTCCAGCCAGGCCACCAGTCAACCAGCGGGTCAATGGTGTCACGATACAGCTCAACGCCGGGCTGGCCGCCGTTATCGCCATACAGTGAGAAATATGCGCCGGGAGCGCCTTCCTGCGGGTCAAGCTGGAAGCGAATCTTCTCCACACGGCACTGCAGTCCGAGGGTGGAGAGTTTCTGAGCAAAACCCTTAATGGAAGTACCGGTGCCACGATGCATCAGAATGTAGTAAGGAACACCATAGTCAAACTTCCAGGAGCAAGAGGCATACTCATCTTTGCACATATTGGCAATGATGTCGAAATCCCACCAGGCACCGAACTTGGAGAGGGTGGTAAACCATCCGCTGGAAGCCGGAGCGCAACCATAGAGGTTACTGGCAGGGAAGTGAACACTGCTGCGGCCCGGGAAATGACCGGGGTTGTAACCCCAGAGATAAGTCCGGGCGCCAATATTGGCGGATGCCAGCTCAACGGCGATATGGAAATCATCCCGCATCACCAGGTTGAAAGGCGAGAAGTCGCAGTAGGCATATCCGGAAACCGGATATTTTTCCGCCATCGTGGTCAGGGTAACGGTCGCCAGAGGGGCGCCGCCCGGGACACCGCCGACATCATTGTACACGCTGACATTGACGACCACCGAACCATCATCAACACCATAGTCGTACAGACCAACCAAAGCGTATTTGAGGGTATCCGGTCCTTCATCAATGGAGAAACGTGTCGCCAACCCGTCGCGGCAGTTAGTCGCGTGCGGGAGGCTGAAAATTGAATTCCAAGCATCGATGTAAAGAGTGTCGCGGCATTCGGAGAAAGGAATATCGGCGCAACAAGTCTCAAAAGTGAACCCAGGACCATAACCGAAGCCGAGGTAGTATACCCCGCCGGAAACATAGGAAGGACGCCCGCCGGAAAGGTCACCGCAATCGGTGAGAAGAGCAAGGTCTTCACCGGCAGAGGTCGCCACGTTAATGGCAACTTCCAGATGATAATCCTGAGTTACAATAATATTGAGGCCGCTTACGTCGACATAGTTCCAGCCGTCGAAGAAATCAGTCCCGTATGTCCCCATCGTAGTGAAAAGCTGGGTACCCGGTTCATCATGGTTATCCTCATAAATGGATACCTTGATATCGGGCGTTCCCACTGTCCCAGCTCCGTAGACATAGAACCAGGCAACCTTAAGAGTACATGCCTGTCCTTCCTCGACCGGGAAACGATAGAGAAATCCTTCCGCTCCGGCGGTTGGCAGAGGCCAGTACCAGCAGAAACCACCGGCCGTATCAAATGCGGGGTGATCCTCGCAGAAGTAATTGGTCGGAGGCGCCGGAATGCCTACTACATTGCCCCTCGGTATCAGTGGACGTGCCATGTTTTGCACATCTGACTTGGACACTTCCGGGGTGTTGTAATAAGGGGCATCAGGATTCGTAGCGGGACGCACGAAAACCGGTTCGTTGACATCGGAACTAATAGCCGCACTACTAAAGGTAAGCAATAACCCTAAAGTAAGTACCGCGATTATCAGTTTTTTAAACATTTATTTCCTCCTTAAAATTAGGAAATATGTGAGTCTTGTTAACCAAAACGTGAAGATTGGCCAAACCTGTCAGATACCAACTGTTTCGGCAGATTTCGAAAAACCTTTGCCGAAGGTCGGCGCCGACGGTCATGCGGCGAACCCTCATTAACTCACTTCTGTCCAGGGATATGTGAGATTTTGTCCCAGTTAACAATTTCATATAACATTCCTATTGGAGTAAGGAGCTAAACTTTTTAAAAGTTGACGATTTAACTCCGAAATGTTGTGTTGAAGAATTAAAAAGTTCATAGTCGTGCTTCTGACTCTTATTGATTAACCTTTTGTTGATTAAATCGCCACCTCCTGTAATCAATATGTGATATGTTGTTATTGACATAGGAGAAATTTGGTGAACACCGAAATCAGATGCCCAAGGCCGTCCTGCCGCGCCATCAATCGCTGATTATTGTAACGACCAGTCGCAAAATCGGGATTAATAGAGAAAGCAAAACGATCCCTTGCGGGACCTAAAGCCCATTAGCATTGAATTCAGCTTAAGAGGTAAAACAATCGGTTGCGTCGTTAAATATTGTGGCTCTCTTAACGGCCGCAACTGCATAAACACACGCTCGGTAGCTAAGATAATAGCTTCCAGAATATTGTCAAGCAAAAAATGGAAAAATTTTCCGATTTGTGGAAATCCTGAAAACCACCCCGAGCCGCCAAAGAAGCGGTTTTCCGCCCTGCCCACCCCTAATTCGGACTTTGCCTATCAACATTCCCCGGCTGTCCCTGACATCCGAGGAACGCCGGTTTTGGCTGGCAAAGGTGGGCAGACCCGGGTCAGCCGATTAAGACCAGAAAGCGCCAACCACCCGCCCAAGGGGCAGGGAAAAACCCCGGATTGCCCGATTCTCTGTGAAAATGATGTGGATAAGTTGCGGGAATCTGGTGGATTCTTCCGTAGGGGCGAACCCATGCGTTCGCCCATGGCTGAAATCATCCCCCGATTGATACGGGGATGATTCTGGGTCGACACGCGGGTCGACCCCTACACCTCTCATTTGCGTCAGCGCTCTGGTCCGACTCCGTCGGAGCGTGAACTGACGCCATTAGTCGCCGGAATTTATCTTGGGCAGGGGTGAACCCTGCCCCTACCGTCATTCCAGCGTACGCTGGAATCCACCCCA
>JBFMEF010000119.1:0-4492 GCA_040753495.1 Candidatus Zixiibacteriota bacterium | reverse complement strand
TTTGCGTCAGCGCTCTGGTCCGACTCCGTCGGAGCGTGAACTGACGCCATTAGTCGCCGGAATTTATCTTGGGCAGGGGTGAACCCTGCCCCTACCGTCATTCCAGCGTACGCTGGAATCCACCCCATAGGATGCCCCGCAAGGCGGGGCATCGTACTTCGTTGCGTCAGTTCTTAGGTCCGACTCCGGTCGGAGCGTGAACTGACGCCATTAGTCGCCGGAATTTATCTTGGGCAGGGGTGAACCCTGCCCCTACCGTCATTCCAGCGTACGCTGGAATCCACCCCACAGGATGACCCGCAAGGCGGGGCATGGTTATCGTCGCAAGCGCGCCGTCAGGCCCGCTCCCAGCCGGATTTCCTGACCGGTTCCCCTCGCCCGCATACCGCTCAGTTTTTTTTGGCGTCGGCGACCTCAAATAGATAGATTAGGTATCAGACTATGCGGATACCCAAAAAGCGATACCTCGTTCTTTTCTTCATCCTGCTGCTGCTTCTGGTGCGGTTTGTCGCCGAGATCGGTCCCGACCGCACCGCCGGCGACCGCTTTCGGGCGGTCAAGATAATCGACGGCGACACGATGGAGCTTCAGGGGGGCGACCTTCTGCGGCTTCTGGCAATCGATACCCCGGAAAAGGGGGAGCCGTTTTATGATTCGGCGACCGCCTATCTATCGTCTCTGGCGCTGGGAAAAAGCGGTGAAATTCAATATGGGCAGCGGAAGCGTGACGGGTATGGACGTCTGCTGGGACATTTTATAACCGACTCGCTCTGGGTCAACCGGGAGATGCTTCGCCAGGGGCTGGCGACTATCTATTTATTTGAGGACAACCTCTCCGACCGGCAGGCGATAGACCGGCTGCTGGCGGCGCAGGAGGAGGCGATGAGGGCCGGTCGGGGGGTCTGGTCGCTTGAGCGACGTCCCGAAGAATTCTATCTGGCGATAAAGGGGAGCCTGCGGTTTCACCGTCCCCATTGCCGGTCGCTGCGGAAAAGCGACCCTGAGGAGCTTCTGCGGTTTGGCGCTCGTGAAGAGGCGTTCCGGGAGGGGTATTCCCCCTGCCGCAACTGCCGGCCATGAGTGTGGGGGGTCTCATTAATAAATCGCCTGGATTGTCCGAGATTACTTGACAGATTCGGAGAATGGGGTATCTTGAGTTACGGGTTTGAGCACGGCCCGATTGGTCCGAGTCAATTAGCCATTTAACAATCTGACTGAGAGTGGAGAATTGGATGGCTCAATTTAGCTTAGCATTGATGTTCAAATCCTTTACATAATGGTCACTTTGGGAGGTGCTATGTTCAGATTAATGTTAATAGTAACATTTATCTTGATCTCGTTTCCATGGGTTGGTGCTTTCGCATTTGATCCCCTCTTCTACGCCCGCATCGATTATCGGGCCGGGTTTAATCCTAGATCCGTCTTTGCAGCTGATTTAGACGGTGACAGCGACATGGATTTGGCCGTGGCAAATGATTCCCTTGGCAATGTCTCCATCCTGAAGAATAACGGCGACGGCTCGTTTGCCGCGGCGGTCAATTACGGAGCAGGCAGTGGTCCTATTTCCGTGTTTTCCGCTGACCTTGACGGTGACAGCGACATGGATCTGGCGGTGGCAAATTATGGAGCGTTTCCTGAATACATGCCCACTCTTTCTGTATTGAAGAATAACGGTGACGGTACATTTGCCGTCCCGGTAAATTATGGAGCAGGAGCAACTCCTTATTCCGTCTTTGCTGCTGACCTGGACGGCGATAACGACCAGGATTTGGCTGTGGCAAATTACTGGTCTCACAACGTCTCCATCCTTAAGAACAACGGAGACGGCACCTTTGCCGCGGCGGTCAATTACGGAGCCGGAACTAACCCCAAATCCGTCTTTTCGGCTGACCTTGATGGCGACAGCGACCAGGACCTCGCCGTCGCAAATGAATCCTCTCACAATGTCTCCATCCTGAAGAATAACGGCGACGGCTCGTTTGCCGCGGCGGTCAATTACGGAGCAGGCAGTGGTCCTATTTCCGTGTTTTCCGCTGACCTTGACGGTGACAGCGATCAGGACCTCGCCGTCGCAAATGAATCCTCTCACAATGTCTCGGTCCTTAAGAACAATGGCGACGGGACCTTTGCCGCTGCGCTGAATTATGGGGCCGCATATAATCCTTCTTCCGTCTTTGCCGCTGACCTTGACGGTGACAGCGACCAGGATCTGGCCGTGGCAAATCAAAATTCGGACAATGTCTCCGTACTGAAAAATGACGGCGACGGCACCTTTGCCGCCGCGCTGAATTATGTAGTTGGAGACCGTCCTCTTTCCGTCTTTGCGGCTGACTTTGACGGTGACAGCGACGAGGATTTGGCCCTGGCAAATTGGGCTCGGGACAATGTCTCGGTGCTCAAGAACAACGGCGATGGCACCTTTGCCGCACCCTTCAACTACGCAGTGGGGGACCGTCCTTATTCCGTCTTTGCGGCTGATTTTGACGGTGACAGCGACCAGGACTTGGCTGTGGCAAATACTAATACGGACAATGTCTCGGTCCTCAAGAACAACGGCGACGGCACCTTTGCCGCACCCTTCAACTACGCAGTGCGAGACTATCCTCTTTCCGTCTTTGCGGCTGACCTTGACGCTGACAGTGACCAGGATCTGGCTGTGGCAAATTTGTTTTCAGACAATGTCTCGGTCCTCAAGAACAACGGCGACGGTACCTTTGCGGCCGCACTGAATTATGGAGTCGGTGACGGTCCTTCTTCCGTCTTTGCGGCTGACCTCGACGGCGACAGCGACAAGGATTTGGCCGTGGTAAATTCTGGCACGGACAATGTCTCCATCCTCAAGAACAACGGCGACGGCACCTTTGCCGCACCCTTCAACTACGCAGTGGGGGACTATCCTTATTCCGTCTTTGCGGCGGACCTTGACGGCGACAGCGACCAGGATTTGGCCGTGGTAAATACTAATACGCACAATGTCTCCATCCTCAAGAACAACGGCGACGGGACCTTTGCCGCCGCCGTCAATTATGGAGCCGGTTACGCTCCTTGTTCCGTCTTTGCGGCTGACCTCGACGGCGACAGCGACAAGGACTTGGCCGTCGCAAATGAATCCTCAAATAATGTCTCTATCCTGAAGAATAACGGCGACGGCACCTTTGCCGCACCCTTCAACTACGCAGTGGGAGACTATCCTCAGTCCGTCTTTGCAATTGACCTTGATGGTGACAGTGACCAGGATCTGGCCGTGGTAAATCGACTTGCGAACAGTGTTTCTGTCCTGAAGAACAACGGCAACGGCACCTATGCCGCCGCCGTCAATTATGGAGCCGGAGCCGACCCTCGTAGGGTTTTTGCAGCCGACCTTGACGGCGACAGCGACTTGGATTTGGCCGTGTCTAGTTATGCTTTAGATTGTGTTTCCATCCTGCTAAACATCTCGCCTTCTCCCGCTACTGCTTTCACAGTCACCAGTTTAGACGGGACCGGTTCTGGGACAATTCGCTCCGCCATTGCCAACTCCAATCTGAACTCTGGTCTCGACACAATTACCTTCACGATTTCAGGCAGCATCGCTCTTGACGCCCCCCTCCCCATCCTCACTGACGACTCCACCGTCATCCTCGGCTCGTCGGCCCCCGGCGGGGCGCATTCGGTCATACTGGATGGGTCGCTGTTGACCGAGCTGGACGATGATGGGCTGGTTATCAGCGGAGTGTCGGTATCCGGCTGCAAAATCGAGGGACTGACCATTCGCGATTTTCCCGGTGCGGGTGTCAGAGTGGCCGGCTCACCCCTGACCGTATCAAACAGTATCACCAACAATCTGATTTACGGCAATGGCGGTCTGGCTATCGATATCGGCTTAAACGGATTCAACAGCAACGACGCCGGCGATGCCGACACCGGACCGAACACCCTTCTCAACTACCCGACCATCGATACTCTCTATGCCAACCCCGACAGCACTTACTGGATTCATGGCAAAGCGACCGACAGCGCCGTGGTCGAATTTTACCTGGCGCATCCGGCAGACGACGCGACGCGCCCGGCTGACCAATCCGGTCATGGCGAAGCCTACTCCTTCATTGGAGTCGATACCTGCGGGGCCGACAGCCTCTACTCATTCTTGGTGCCTAAGACAGTAGCCGGCTACTCGCAGATGACCTTCCTCACAACCGACAAATTCGGCAACACGTCTGAATTCGGTCCCAATTTCACCCTGATTCCCTCACCCCTCATTGTTGTCGCCTACTCGCCGATCAATCTCAGGGTGACCGACCCCAACGGCTTCTATATCGGCAAAGATGCTGACGGCAATTTGACCCAAACTATCATAAACGCCACTTACGATGAAATAATCAATGATTCAGTGACCATCCCCAACCCGCTCCTGGGCAACTATATCATTGAAGTCATCCCGGAATCGGACGCTCCCCCCGGCTCCACTTATGGCATCGGAATCCGCATTGACGGCTCGGTGCAGTCGTACATG
>JBFMEF010000118.1 GCA_040753495.1 Candidatus Zixiibacteriota bacterium | reverse complement strand
AACCCGCCATAAACGACTACCAAATGGAAGTGGTCGGTTTTCTTGACGGGTATGAGGGCTTGATTGAAAACAGGTACAGAAAGCTGACCTCCAACGATGTCTCCGGTATTTTGACTCTCGGCGGTACCATACTCGGCACTTCCAACCGTGCCGACCCCTTTCACTTTCCGGTTCTTCAGGATGATGAATATATATATATTGACCGTTCTTCGCAGGCGGTTCAGAATTTTGAGCGGTTGGGACTTGATGTTTTAATTGCAATTGGCGGCGATGGCACCATGGCGGCGTCGGCCGGAATGACCAAGAAAGGAATTCAGATTATCGGCGTACCGAAAACCATTGACAATGACCTTTATGGAACCGATCAGACTTTCGGGTTTGATTCGGCGGTGACCACCGCTACGGAAGCGATTGACAAGGTTCATTCCACCGCCCAGGCACATCATCGCGTCATGATTGTGGAAGTCATGGGGCGATATGCCGGCTGGCTGGCGCTGGCTTCGGGCGTTGCCAGCGGCGGCGATATTATTCTGATTCCGGAAATTCCATATGAAATCGATGTCATCTGCGATAAAATTAAAACGCGCAATCGTGATGGAAGAAATTTTTCGATAATTGTTATTGGCGAAGGGGCTAAGCCTGAAGGGGGAGAGATGGTTGTTAAGCGGCTCATTGCCAACAGCCCCGACAAAATCAGGCTTGGAGGAATCTCCAATCAACTGGCCGCTCAGATTGAAGGTATCACCACTCTGGAGACACGGGTCACCATTCTGGGACATCTTCTGCGCGGTGGGACGCCAACCGCATTCGACCGGATTCTGGCAAGCCGCTTTGGGTCCGAGGCGGTCCGCCTGGCATATCAACGCAAATTCGGCAATATGGTGGCTCTTCAGGGGAATGCTATTTCCAGCATTCCTATCGAACAAGTAGCCGGCAGACTGCGCAAAGTTGAGAAGGATAATCCTCTCTTACTTACGGCAATCTCTCTTGGAACCTGCCTGGGAGTTGAAAACTCCAAGATTCTCAGCTCGTCCGAAGTCACCGTATCTTGAAATTGCACTGAAAATCTCTCATTTAGCTTCCCAACAGGCTTCAAAGAGAGTCAGTCCGCTTACTCTAATGGATTGACTTTTCCGCGGCAAATTATTATTTTCACAAACTTGAATTGCACTCTTACTTTTTTTGGAGTAACCACCGATGCCCGAAAAAATGCTGGCGGCAATGAAACTCAAAAGAGCGGTCGGCGCCGAAATGGCAGAAATTCTCCTTCCCCGGCCGAAGGCAGATGAAGTTCTTCTCAAGATAAAGGCCTGTTCGATATGCGGCACCGATAAACATATTTATAACTGGGACAACTGGGCGCAGAGCCGGATTAAACCGCCTCTGGTTTTCGGGCATGAATGCTGCGGCGAGGTTATGGAAGTCGGCTCAGCCGTGAAAAGTATCAAAGTCGGCGATTATATCTCAGCCGAGACTCATATCCCCTGCCTGCATTGTTTCCAGTGTCGCACCGGAAATATGCATCTCTGTCAGAATCTCTCCATCCTGGGAGTCGATGTTAACGGCATCTTCGCCGAATACGCCGTCGTACCCGAAGTCTGCTGCTGGAAAAACGATTCCACCCTTCCGGTGGAGATTGCCTGCATCCAGGAGCCTTTCGGCAATGCTGTTTATACTGTAATGGAAAGCAATGTCGGCGCCAAAAAAGTGGCGATTATTGGGGATGGTCCAACCGGGGCGTTTGCCTGCGGAGTGGCGCGGGCGGTCGGCGCTGTCAAGATATATAATCTGGGGATGATTCCCTTCAATCTTGACATTTGCCGCAAAATGGGAGCAGATGTGAGCGTCAACGTCATTGAGGACCGGAATTACCGGGAAAGAATTCTTGATGAAACCAACGGGGGAGTTGACGTAGTTATGGATATGGCTGGTAACAAGAGCGCCGTAAGTGACGGTTTCGCCATTCTACGCCGAACCGGAACATTTACCGCCTTTGGCATTGCCCCGGCGCCTTTCGAATTTGATATGGCGCAGAATATTGTCTTTAAAGGAGCCCGCGTGATTGGGATTAACGGACGAAAAATGTTTGATACCTGGTATCAACTTAGAAATCTTCTCGACAGCGGGAAAGTCGATATCCGTCCCGTTATCAGTCATAAGTTTCCCTTCACAGATTTCCTGAAAGCGTTTGAAACGGCAATATCGACTACCACTCCTTCCGCTAAAGTGGTGCTGACGATGTAACTGTGAGGCCGGTCACCACAGAGAATTATTCTAATATACTATAGATAAAGCAGTCATCAGGAGGATAGAAAATGCCCAACATGGGTAGATATGAAGAGGTCGTCAACCGTTTCTCTTGGGAAATATCCGAAAAAGAGCTGGGGTACCGTCCCGGTGACGTGATAAACATCGGCGAGTATTGCACCGACCGCAACCTTCGTCTGGGCAGGAAAGACCGCCTGGCGCTGATATGGGAAGGACATGGCGGCGAAGTCAGGAAATATACTTTTTATGACCTTTCGGTTCTGACCAATACCATTGCCGGTTTTCTGAAAAGTCTTGGATTGAAACCAGGAGACAGGATTTGTCTATTCATGGACCGCATCCCCGAATTGTACTTTGGATTTCTCGGCATACTGAAGATGGGCGGGATTGCTCAACCTCTCTTTTCCGCTTTTGGCTCGGAGTCATTGATTACCAGGCTGGATGATGCGCAGACCGCGGCAATAATTACACAGCGAAAACATCTGCCAAAGGTTCGCAACATCCTGGAGTCGCTTCCATATCTCAAGCATATTATTGTTGTTGATGACGATGGTTCCAAACCGCTTCGGGAGAAGGAGGTAGCGTTTCACATGGAGAAGGCGCCGCGTCTGGAAAGATTCGATATTTATCCTTCCCGCGCGGAAACGCCCTCAGTTCTCCATTATACCTCCGGCACGACGGGTAAGCCAAAGGGGGCGCAACATGTCCATTATTCGCTGATTTCGCAGTACATCACCACCCGCTATGTGCTGGATTTGCGTGAGGATGATATCTACTGGTGCACCGCCGACCCGGGCTGGGTGACCGGAACGTCCTATGGCGTCATCGGTCCCTGGGCGAATGGCATTACTCAATGCGTCCTCGATGCCGGATTCAAAGCCGAAACCTGGTACCGTTTCATTGAAAAGTACAAAATAACCGTCTGGTATTCCGCCCCGACTGCCATTCGTTCTCTCATGAAAGAAGGGGAGGAGGTGGTGCGGCGCTGTAATCTTTCGTCGCTCCGACATCTTTGCTCGGTCGGCGAGCCGCTCAATGCCGAAGCGGTGCACTGGTCAAAGAAGGTTTTTGGATTGCCGTTCCATGATACTTTTTGGCAGACCGAAACCGGCAGCATTGTCATTTCCAACTATCCGGAGATGTCGATCAAAGCGGGCTCGATGGGCAAGCCTTTTCCGGGTGTTACGGCCACGGTAGTTGATTTGAAGACATATCAGCCGGTCAATAAGCCGGGCGTTGTCGGACTCATTGCCCTCAAACCTGGATGGCCCTCCATGTTTCGCACCTATTGGCGCAATGAAGCCACCTATCAAAGCAAGTTTAAGAATGGATGGTATATCTGCGGCGACCGCGCCAGCATCGATGAAGATGGTTATTACTGGTTTGTGGGAAGAGATGATGACGTTATCAATACCGGAGGACATCTGGTCGGGCCGTTCGAGATTGAATCGGCGTTACTGGAACATCCGGCAGTCGCCGAATCGGCGGTGGTCGGCAAGCCGGACCCGGTCAATATGGAAGTGGTAAAGGCATTCATTGCCTTAAAACCGGGCAACAGCCCATCTCAGGAGCTGGAGCTCGACATAATGAATTTCATCCGCAAGAAACTTTCCCCATTGGCGATGCCGCAGGAGGTAGAGTTTGTCGATTCTCTGCCCAAGACCAGGAGCGGAAAAATCATGCGCCGGCTTCTTCGCGCCAAAGAATGGGGCGAAGAAATCGGGGATACATCAACCCTCGAAAATGATTAATTGAGATAAAGGAGTATTTGCCATGGCAGAGGTTCGTGAAGTTATATTGAACTATGTTAAGAACGAATATCTGGAGGAAGACGACGACCGTGAGGTCGGGTACGATACCCCTCTTATTTCCGGTGGCATAGTTGATTCATTCTCGATGGTTTCCCTGAAGCGCTTTCTGGAAACAAGATACAAGATTCAGATTCCGGATGCCAAAGCCACTCCGGAAGCGTTTGACACTGTTAATAATATTGTGGCTCTTCTTAAAGACTTTAACGTGCAGTAGGTGAAATATGGCATTTCCTGATGCAATCAGAGAACTCTACCGGGCGGAACTCGGCAATATTCGGGAATCTGGCATATTCAAGGAAGAGCGAATTATCTGTGCTCCCCAGAATTCTGAAATAGAAGTTGAATTTCCGGCCGGAGCGGAGCGCAAGCGCGTCATAAATATGTGCGCCAACAATTATCTGGGGCTCTCATCGCACCCCGAAGTGGTCGAAGCCGCCCGCAAGGGGCTTGATTTTCGCGGCTATGGGATGTCTTCGGTCCGTTTTATCTGCGGAACGCAGGATATCCATAAGGAACTGGAGCAGAAACTGACTCGTTTTCTCGGGACGGAAGATACCATTCTCTTTCCCTCCTGCATGGATGCCAATGCCGGGGTCTTTGAGGCTCTGTTGACCGAACAGGATGTGATGATTGCCGACCGTCTAGTGCATGCTTCCATAGTCGATGGAATGCGCCTGTGCAAAGCCCAGACCGACACCTACAAGCATTCTGACATGGGACATCTGGAAGAAAAGTTGCAGCTGCATTCAGGCGCCCGTATTAAAATGATTATTACCGACGGCGCTTTTTCGATGGATGGCGACCTGGCAAAACTGGACCAGATTGTTGAGCTTGCCGAGAGATACGGCGCCCTGGTTTTTGTCGATGACTCTCACGCTTCCGGCTTTATTGGCAAGACCGGTCGGGGCACTCACGAGCACTGCCATGTTATGGGCAGAATCGATATTATCACCACCACCCTGGGTAAGGCGCTGGGTGGGGCATCCGGCGGCTGTGTTTCAGGCCGACGGGAATTAGTGGAGCTCTGTCGTCAGAAAGCTCGCCCCTATCTCTTCTCCAATACCATACCGCCGGTGGTGGTCTCCGGGGCAAATGCGGTGATTGACCTGATAAGCAAGACCACGGAGAGGCGCGACAAACTGGAGAGAAACACCACCTTCTGGAGAAAAGGGCTTACTGACGCCGGGTTGATAATCAAAGAAGGCGAGACTCCCATTGTGCCGGTCATGCTCTTCAACGCCAAGCTCTCTCAGGACTTTGCCCGAGAGCTGTATGCCGAAGGTATCTATGCCGTCGGCTTTTTCTTCCCGGTTGTGCCTAAAGGACAGGCGCGGATTCGGACTCAGCTTTCGGCGGCGCATGAGATGCATCATCTGGAAAAGGCTCTTGCGGCATTCATCAAAGTCGGGCGAAAGTTCGATATTTTGCACAAGACCAAGCAGGAAATCATCGACCGCTTCGGCATGTAAACTGGTGAGGGCGGACCAGTCCGCCCTCCCTTTTTCCACCCAACTTCAAAAAAAGGCTTTCCAATATGGGGAAATTGGATTAGAATTATCCCCAAACTGGAGGCACCATGTATCAGCGTGTCAAATATGACCTGAGTGAAGAGCTGCGAAAAATCAGGGAAGCCGGGCTGTTCAAGGAAGAACGTATCATTCTGACAGAACAGAAGGCGGCAATAACGGTTCAGTATCCTGCCGCAGACAAGCCGCGGGAAGTCTTGAATTTCTGCTCTAACAACTATCTGGGACTTGCCAACCACCCTGATATTATTGACGCCGCCCAGAAATCGCTGCGGCGATACGGTTTCGGAATGGCGTCGGTCAGATTCATTTCCGGCACGCAGGACCTTCATAAAGCGCTGGAGGCAAGAATCTCCCGTTTCTATGAAACCGAGGACACCATTTTGTACTCCTCCTGCTTTGACGCCAACGCCGGTCTTTTCGAAAGTCTTCTCGGAGCGGAAGATGCTGTGATTACTGACGCACTCAACCATGCCAGTATAATCGACGGCATCAGGCTCTGCAAAGCCAAGCGATATATATACGAACACTCCGATATGAACTCCCTGGAGACAGCTTTGCGCGGCGCCCGGGAAGGCGTCGATATCTGGGAAGGAGATTCCCTTTCCAAAGAACCGGTACCGGTTAGGAATATCATTATCGCCACTGACGGTGTCTTTTCCATGGATGGCGACATTGCCCGCCTCAAAGAGATAACGGCGCTGGCGGAGCGGTACTGCGCACTGGTAATGGTCGATGAATCACACGCCACCGGATTTATTGGCTCAAAGGGACGGGGGGCAGTCGAACACAACGATGTCATGGGTAAAGTTGATATCATAACCTCCACTCTCGGTAAAGCGATGGGAGGCGCATCGGGAGGTTTCACTACAGGCCGCGGTGAGATTATTGAAATATTGCGGCAGAAATCGCGCCCCTATCTGTTCTCAAACACGCTGGCTCCGGTGATTGCCGGCGCGGGCCTGGCGGCTTTTGACCTTCTTGAAAAGAGCGACAACCTGCGACGTCAATTAAGGGAAAACTCCGCTTATTTCCGGCGCGAAATGACTGCCCTCGGTTTCGATATTGCCCCCGGTGAGCACCCCATTGTGCCGGTTCATCTGAGAAAATTTGACAACGACGCCTGGCTGGCGCAGAACATCTCTCGCTCCCTTTATGACGAAGGTATATACGTTATCGGATTTTTCTATCCGGTGGTGCCAAAAGGACAGTCGCGCATCCGAGTGCAGATATCGGCGGCTCACACCAGGGAACATCTGGACCGGGCGCTGGAAGCTTTTGCCAGGGTTGGCCGCAAATTCAGTGTCATAGGGTAGAACTAAAAACGGCATTTGAATTGATAAATCTGAAGAGAAATGAAGAAAGCATCGTATCTGATAAATATTACAGGTAATCATTGTATTGGAGAGATATCGTGGCATTTTACGAAGTAAAAGAATTCTTGAAAGAGGCGGCTTTCAGCAAGGGGAGTGAAGGGGGGCTTGACCAGTATGGAGGTTTGACACGAGAAACTCTGCGCAAGATGTATTACACAATGGTGCTGGCGCGGCGTATCGAACAGGAAGAGAAGATTCTCTTGCGCAAGGGACTGTGCAAATTTTTCATTGGCTGCGGGGGTAAGGAGCTGATAGATGTGGTCGCGGCGGAAATTCTTCAACCTGATGACCCATTTATCGGTTATTACCGCAACAAGGCGTTCGACCTGTATCGGGGAGCAACCATAAAACAGAAAATTCTGGAGGCAATCGGCGACCCCCGTTCGGAATCGACCGGCGGCATGCTGCAGCCGGCGCATTCTTCCTATCCCGAGAAGGCTATCCTGCCCCAGGCCTCGCCGACCGGGTCGCACGCTATGGAAGCGGCCGGATTGGGTGACGCCCTCAAAAACCCCGTTCCGATTCGCGGGGATTCCGGGATTCCGGGGGGACGGTTCCGGTCTGATGCCATTGTCTTCTGCGCCATCGGCGAGGGGGCGACTTCATCGCCGGAGTTTGGTCGGGCTGTCTTCTATTCCACTTTCAATAATACAAAGAATATCTTCGGCATCTATAATTGCGGATGGGCGATAGCCACCAGTGTCAAAGAGCAGTTTCCTGATGGCAACCCTACGTCATGTTACATCGGAATGCAGAAATATGGCTTGATGATAAAGGACTTCGATGGCACTGATATCAAAGAGGCACTGGTCAATTTTCGACAGATGGTGGAGTATGTCGGCTCCGGAAAGGGACCGGCTATTGCCAATATAAATGTCGTGCGTCTCGAATCCCATTCCGGCTCTGATGACCAGTCGCACTACATGCAAATCGAGGAGCAGCGATATCATATCGACAATGACCCGCTGCGGAAAACCGCCAAATGCTTCATTGAAGACGGTATCTTCACGCAGGAGGAGCTCCTTGCCATCTATGAAGAGATTGACTCTCTGGTCAGAAAAGCATCAGCCGAAGCGGTCGCCGATATCAGAACCAAGTCCCCCGCGGACGTCTTGGGCAAGGTATATTCATACCGCAAGGAGACAGCTCAAGCTCGATGGGAAGAATTGGTCAAACAAAGAGCCTCTCAGAGACCTGAAAAGTACCGCGAATTTCATAAGAAAGGGTATTTTGAGACTGACCGGCTGCCCGAAGAGCAGCCGCCGATGATGATGCGGCGGGCGATAAATTATACTCTTTTTGACCTTTTCCTGATGTCCAGCGATACGGTGCTATTTGGAGAAGATGTGGCTGACTTCCCCAAGGAGACGCTGGCACTGGGGGAATCGGTGACCGGCAAACTGAAAGGCAAAGGAGGAGTCTTCCTGGTCTCGCAGAATATACAGCGGGCGTTTGGGCCTGACCGGGTATTTAATACTCCTCTGGACGAAGCCGGCATTCTGGGGCGGGCGGTGGGGCATTCCTATCAAGGGCGCATTCCGTTTCCGGAAATTCAGTTCATCGACTATATGAGCCCGGGTTATCAGCAGTTGAAAGACCGTATCGCGACAACTTATCAGCGCTCCAACGGGCGCATTCGTCTGCCGATGGTGATTCGGACCTCCTACGGCGGTTACAAGCAGGGCGCCGGCGCCATGTGGCATTCCGAAGCCAATCTGGGGACTTTCATAAATATCCCTGGCATACATGTGGCGGTGCCGTCCAACGCCGCCGATGCTGCCGGTCTTCTGCGAACTGCTTTCATCTGTGGCGACCCGGTCCTTTTTTGCGAAGCGGTCGCTCTTTATAATCGCCGCGACTGGGACGGTTATAATATCCTTGCTAAATATCCGCCTATTGACCAATTAACTCCGTTTGGGGTCGCTCAAACCTACAATCCTCAAGCCCGGCAACTTCTGATGATAAGTTACGGGATATCACTGCCGATGGTCTTGCGCGTCGCTGATGAACTTGCCAGGAAGAATATTGAAGCCCGCATCCTGGATTTGAGGACGGTCAAACCTATCGACTGGGAGTCTATTGCCCTGGGAGTAAAGGACTGCTCGCGGGTCATGATTGTTTCAGAAGACAGATTTTACGGGGGAGTGGGGGCTACCGTCGCCGCCTACATATCAGAAAATCTCTTTGATTATCTCGATGCCCCGGTCAAGGTCCTGCATGCCCAGGATTGCCGAGTAGCCTATGGTTTGGATGGCGATGCTATCTGCCTGCCCCAGGCTGACCAAATCCTGGATACCGCTACGAAGTTGGTGGAATACTGAGAGGACCTTAAGTGGTACTTCCCGCCGAAGTTGTTGCTGTTTCTGCGCATGAGCCATCTTATGATGATCCCATCTTTGTCCGCAATGGCGACCAGCTGGAAACGTTTGCGAGAGATAATGCTTGGCCCGGCTGGATATGGTGTCGGCATCCTGACGGCCGGTCCGGGTGGGTGCCGGAAACTATTCTACAAGCCATTAGCACCGGGGCGTTCGCCCTCGAAGACTACTCGGCCAGAGAATTGCGCCTGAAGATTGGGGAGCGGGTAAGACTCCTGAAGACAGAAAGTGGATGGGGCTGGTGCCGTGCGGCATCGGGCGAAGAAGGCTGGGTGCCTTTGGGGGCATTAAGTTCCGAGACAACATAGTCAATAGAACATATACAAATCGGTCTTCAAATTCGGAACCATACGAGTTCATCGTGGTATAATCTGATTCAAAGACTCTTGACAACTTGAAGCAAATTTATATTTTTGACGGTCAATCAGAATTAAGACCAAGCTGAGGGTGTATGATTTCGGTACGGAATCTAATCAAGTATTACGGTTCTACCCTGGCTGTTGACAATGTCTCCTTTGAGGTTGAAAAAGGGACAGTTGTCGGATTTCTTGGTCCCAACGGCGCCGGGAAATCGACCACAGTCAGGATTATTACCTGCTATCTCTCTCCAAGTTCAGGGACTGCCCTGGTCGATAACTATGATGTTCAGACCGACTCGCTGGAGGTCCGCAAAAAGATTGGCTACCTTCCTGAGAATGCTCCGCTGTATCATGATATGAACGTCATTGATTATCTGGAATTTATGCAAAATATGCGGCGGGGAAAAAGCGGCGCCAACGGCGCCCATATAAAGACCGCGGCGGAGCGCTGCGGATTGGAGGATGTGCTGCACAAGAGCATCGGCGAACTATCCAAAGGGTACCGCCAGCGGGTCGGCTTGGCGCAGGCGCTGGTGCACGACCCGGAAATCCTTATTCTGGATGAACCAACTGTCGGTCTCGACCCAAACCAAATCATTGAAATCAGGGATCTCATTAGAGAACTGGGCCGGGATAAGACTATTATCCTTTGCTCTCATATCCTGCCTGAAGTAGAGGCAACTTGTAACCGGGTTCTCATAATCAATGAGGGCAAGATTGTAGCCGATGGGGCGCCGTCGGAGCTGCAGGCATCGTTCGAAGGGCGGGGGAAAATTCAGCTCCTTATCAAGAACAACTTCGATTCGTTTCTGGATAAGATTGAACGGCTCGACGGAGTGGAGAAGGTCATTTCCGCCGGTAACACTGAGGGCGCTCACCTCCGGCTGACGGTAGAAACTGAGAAGAGTCGCGACCTGAGGGAAGAGATTTTCCGTCTCTGTGTCGAGAACCAGACGGTGCTGCTGGAGATGAAAAGGGAAGAGACTTCGCTGGAAGATGTCTTCCGCCGGCTGACCGGAAGGGAGGATTAATATGCACCAGGTTATGGTATTGGCGAAAAAAGAATTTCGCTCTTATTTTGATTCGCCGGTCGCTTATGTGGTTATCACGCTTTTCCTGCTGATTGCCGGATACCAGTTCTCAACGGCCCTGTTTATAAATAATTCTCCCGACCTGCGCTCACTTTTTGGAATCGTACGATTTATCCTGCTCTTCTTTATTCCGGCACTCTCGATGAGGCTGATTTCCGAGGAGCGACGTCTGGGAACAATCGAGTTGCTGATGACTCTGCCCCTTAAAGAATGGCAGCTGGTCATAGGAAAATATCTTGCCGCTTATCTTCTGGTGATTGTTACCCTTCTGCTCACCATAATCCATTATATAACTATCGCCTCCCTGGGTGAGCCGGACCTGGGCGCCACTGTCGCAGGATATATCGGACTCATACTCATAGTGGGGGTTTATCTGTCAATCGGGATTTTCACATCAAGTCTGAGCCAGAACCAGATTGTCGCCTTTATATCATCTTTCGTTATCATCTTCGTCCTCTTCTTGCTGGACAAGATAGTCTTTTTCTTCCCTGGATTTCTGGCGACGCTTCTGGAGTTCTTATCGATTGATTATCACTTCAATAATATTGCGCGCGGTGTTATCGATACCCGCGATTTGATATATTACTTTTCGCTGATAGGATTATTTCTATTTCTCACGATTCAATCACTCGAAAGCAGGAAGTGGAAATAATGGCTAAAGATACTAAAACCAGATCAGCCGCCGGGATATTAATCCTCATTGTTGTCGGTATTCTTATTGTCATTAATCTCATCTCGCTAAATATCTTTTCCCGGGCGGACCTTACCGACAATAACATCTATTCCCTGTCCGAGGCTTCAAAAGACCTGATGCGAAATCTTAACGACCGCCTCAACGTAAAGGTCTTCTTCACCGATGACCTTCCCGCGCCCCATAATGGCGACGCCCGCTATCTCAAAGATATGCTGGATGACTATAAGGCATATTCGGGAGGTTATCTGCATTACGAATTTATCGACCCGGCCAAGGAGAATAAAGAGCAGGAGGTACAGGGGTATCGCATCCCTCCGCTGCAGTTCAATGTCTTCAGGAATGACAAGACCGAATTTATCAAGGGATATAAAGGATTGGTCCTGCTGTACGGCGATAAGCAGGAGGTGATTCCATTTATTGAAAACACCAATAATCTCGAATATGAAATCTCCGGCAGCATAAAAAAATTGATTTCATCGAAGATGCCATCAGTCGCTTTTACCATCGGTCATCGGGAACCGAATATGTCCGAAGGTCTGCAGTGGGCTTACCAGCTATTGCAGCGGGAGTATATGGTGCAATTTCTTGACCTTAACACCCAGAAAGAGATTGCGCAGGATTTTGATATCCTGATTATTGCCTCGCCCAAGAGCGCTTTCACCGACTGGGAAATATACTTGATCGACCAGTATATCATGCGGGGAGGACGGGTAGCGTTTCTGCTTGACCGTTTCGAGGTTGACATTGCCCAGGCACGCGTAACCCCGATTAACAGCGGACTGGACAGTCTGCTGAAGCATTACGGCGTCGGGTTGCAGGAGAATCTGGTGGTGGATATGCAGTGTAATCTGGTGCCGGTGATGAGGACTTTTGGCCAGTATCAGATGCAGAGTATTGTGAAATATCCGTTCTACCTCGCTATTACCAATTTCAACGAGGAGATACCGGTCGTAAAAGACTTTAAATCCCTGGGGCTGATATATGCCAGCCCGCTCGACCTTTCCGTGCCGGTCGGCAGCGGAACGGAGCGGGAGGTGCTTTTCGCCAGCTCCAAGCAGTCGGGTATGATTGGGCGTCCGTTTAATATCGCCCCGGAGCGGGAATTTGTAACGGCTGACTTTTCAATGTCCAACCTCCCGCTGGCGACGGTCATCACCGGTAAAATCAGAAGCTACTTTGCCGACAAAGCCAAGCCAAATTATCCCGGGGATGACACCGGTTCAGTCTCCATGGCTCCGATGGCGCTTGATTCCACCAGCGATGCCCGTATCATCGTGGTCGGAAATGGCTCCTTTATTACCGATGACTTCCGCCGCAACGAAAGCGGATTCGCGCTGCTCCTCAATATCGCCGACTGGCTGTCGCAAGATAAAGGCTTGATTTCCATTCGCTCCAAAGAAGTCGGCATGAGAGTGCTGGAAGAGACTTCCGACGGCGCCAAGAAAGTGATTAAATATGTCAATATCCTGGCGATGCCGATTGTCGTCATTCTCTTTGGTATATTAAGGTGGCAAATTCGCCGTTCGCTTCGCAGGAGGGAATCATTATGAGACGACTCTTAATCCCGGGGGGATTCCTGGTTGCCTTTCTTCTAATCTGGATAATCCAGAGCAAAGTTGAAAAGAGCGAAATGTCTGGAAAGACAATTGAGAACTTTCTCAAACTTGACCCGAGCCAGATCGATAGAATAATTCTTCAGCAGTCCCAAAACCGCTATGAATTTGAGCTCAACGACGGGCGATGGTATTTGCGGGATTCTCGCAATCGTCCGGCTGACAGTATGGCAGTCAAGAGTCTGCTGACTGCGGCGGCTGAGATGAAAGTCGGCACCATCGTGTCCCAGAATCCGGAACGACAGCAGGAATTCATGGTCGATAGCCTTAACGGCAATCTGGCGCAATTTTATACCGGGGAGAGACTGCTCGGCCAGATAATCATTGGAAAAATGAGCCCCGATTTCTCCAGCAGTTATGTCAGGATTCCGGGTTCCTCCGAAGTCTATCTGGCGGCAGGACAGTTGTCATTTAATTTTTCCCGGCAGCGCTCTCAATGGCTGGATAGGACAATTCTCTCCCTTAAGCCTGAAGATATCAATGAAGTTGAGTTTATTTATCCGGACCGCGCTTACCGCATTAAAAGAGATTCCACGAGATGGCTGGTGGCAAAGAAACCATACGCTGACGCCGTCGAAGCCGACAGCCTGAAAACGGCCGCCTTTATCAACCGCTTAAGCCGTCTGTCAGGCTCTGAATTCCCCACTGCCGACGAATCCGGCTTGATAAACTTTCAACCGCCGCTGCTGACCGTTCGAGTGACCAGCGCCGATTCTCTCTACCAACTTGATTTTGCCCCCTCGCCGCAAGATTCGCTGCGATTCTTCTGCCGCCGGGTTGTGCCTGACGATACGCTTGTGCTGAGTAAGACTAATTTTGAATCGCTCAGAAAAGATTTCGCCAGTTTCTTGCCCGATTGACAATTCTGCGCCATTTTGTTGTTGTTCCGGCAAGGAGGGGCAGCTATTTTGTCGGTAACAATCAAGGGAGGAAGCATGGCGACTTATATCATGGCTATGACCATTAATCCGAATGCCAAGAAACTCCACAGTGACTTATCCAGCCAGGTAGAAATATCTTTTGATGTATTTGCGGAGAATCATATCAAATTAATCAATCTATACGCCACCCTCGGTCGGTATGACTATCTGGCAATATTCGACGCCCCCGAACAGACCCTGGCATTCAAAGTGGCATCGGCGATTAACGCCAAAGGGATTCTTGAAACGGAAACCTGGCCGGTCATTTCATATGAGGATTTTACGCGGTTGTTGTCCTGAGTAAGCCGGATTGTCCCCAGCCCCGTTGAACCATCATTATGGCGACGGCCTGCGGAACATCTGATCAGTTTGCTTCTTAGAGAGCCCGACATCATCTTCAAGCGTCGGATTAATCTGCACCGCTGATTCATATAATCGCTCCGACTGCTTCAGGAACTGAATGTCACGGGTTATGAGATAGAGGCGATAATGGTAAAGGCCGTTGTAAAAATAGAGATAAGAATCCCGGGGATAAATATTTATTAACTGGTCAAAGGTCTTTATCGCTTCATTGAATCTCTGAGTCTGTAAATATATATTGCTGAGCAACACCAGCGCCGAACGGCTCCGGGGATAGCGGCCGAGAAATTCCCTGACAAAAATCTCTGCGCTGTCAGGTTTGCGCTCATTATAAAGGTCCGCGGCCATTTCATATGCGGTCGGTATATATCTCTGTGTCGCATCCTGCCTGTTGACGGCAATAACCTGTACTTCAACGTCTCTGGCAAAGTATCTTGTGAGAGGTAGATTCTCCACCGTTTTGCCGTAATCTCGAACCGCCGCCCCCAGATTTGCCTCATCTGTTGCCAGATGGGTCAGATTATATTTGGCAAAGAGATGGGGCTCCTTTTGCACCAATCCGAACATATAAATGAAAGAGCGGAGCCTGGTATCTATGGTTAAAGCCGAAGAGTAAGGTCCTACGATGACGGCATCTTCATTGACAATTTGAGAGAGGTCATATCCGGCTCTTTTTAAATCATACGTTGATTTATCAAGCCATTCATAGACCCAGACACCTTGATGAATGAGGAACAGAAGAACCATTACATAAGAATACTTCATTGCACCCTGGAGCAATTTGCCGAAAGCGGCAGGGAAGAGCGCTGTGAATGAGATCAGGATTATGGCTGGAATCAAGCCCCACCAGACGGCGTTAATGACATTATTATATATTGATACATTGGAAAAAATTAGAACAGCCTGCGCTCCCAGATACCAGAAAAGAAGAAAAGTCAAAGCGAACTTGAGAAAGCGTTTTGCCTTGACAAGCATTTTGTAAGGATATTGCGCTATTGTCAAGCCTATAATACCTGAGACAGGCAGCAGCAGAAAAAGCTGATAGCGCAGCGGCCTGTGATTAAATAACATCAAAAAGGCAAAACCGGCCAGAAGCCAGGCGGCATTGAAACCAAGTTGCCGCTTATGCTCGGTGGATACTGTCTCGGTTTTCTCGCGCCAAATATATATCAGGATACAGACCGCCAGCAAAAGCAACGTTCCCGGTATAAAATAGAAAAGGCGGGATTGCCCACCGAAAGTCATTGCCTGAATTATCAGACTGACCGGCGAGGTGAGGGCCGCCGGCAGCCCGTACATGCCGACTGATTGCTCCGATAAATATTGATAGACAGAATCGAAATTCTTCCCATAGTAGATATAACCTGCCACAAGAATGGTAAGGGCAAAGGAAACCAAAAGCATAATAAGGCGCTGCCGACGGCTGATTGGCTCGCCCCGGAGAATCAAATAGAGTGGGGGGATAATCATCACGATGCCGAAGGCTTTTCCCGAGAGGAAGCAGAGAGCGGCAACCGCCCCCAAAATTATCTCAGTCGCCTTGCTCCTATTGAATCGGACAAAAACAAAGTAGCATAGACCGGAGAGAAATATTAATCCGTTCTCCATGAAGGGGAGACGGCCATAAGTGAGAAGCGTTATGTCGGCCAGCAAGAGAACCGCTGCAATACAGGTCGCTTTGCGTGAATAGCGCCAAAGCCCTGCCAGGAAAAGTAAAATCCCGCCCAGATTGAGCGCCGCGGCGGAAAAATTAGCGGCGACTCGGGAAACTCCTGCAATTGCAAAAGTTAAAAAAGCGGCATAGGACGAAAGAGTGTACTTAAATACAATCCAGCGCGGGTAATCAAAAATGTCCCAGATTCCGAACAGTATCTTGTTTCGGGCATAATGGATTACATTGTAAGGGTCGGTGAGAAGGTCCTGAGTTGTACCGGCAAAGAAATAGGGAGGGTCTAAATCGAGGCGATAGAAACGAAAGAAGAGCCCCATCCCCAGCGCTGCCGCGCCCAGGAGATACCATACGGTATTCTGTAAACGATGCTTATCAGGTGATTTCATCTTCAGGAGAAAATAAACTCAGAAAAGGCTTACCGCAAGCATTCTCTTCCGGAACTCCCTTTTGTAATTTTGACGCTTCTGTTTATATTAGCGCAATGAGGTAAATGATGAAACTGCGACCGGGATACAGTCTTGCCGGCTGCTGCAATCCGTCTGAGAATGATGCCATAGTCGGTTACTACAGCCACGAAAACCTTATAAAGGTGCATCGCGCCGATTGCGGCAACCTTTCCAAAGCCGAAAAGCCGCGATTGATAAATCTAAACTGGGCAGAGATTATGGAGAAGGATAAAGCCATGCCCCGAATTGAGCGGCAAATCCTCGAACCGGTCGATTATTTAATCTTGCAACACCACAGCGCTTACGGTGCCGATTATTCGCTGGCAGTCGCTGCTCAATTGCGAAAAGATAAAGAACTGATTTTCAATCGCCATGACTTTCTCAGGGAGAAGGGATTCCTCAAAAGAGTCGAACCGGTTATGATTCAATATCGCAAGAATATTGTCAAAGGAAAATGGATTAAACATCGCAATCACACCTATTATGAACTGACCCGAAAGGGAAAGAACGCTCTGGAGCAGCCGCTTCGCGAGAATCAACTCCGACCGCGGGACTTGTCCGAATGATAACTGTCCGCCGCCTCAATCTATTAGTCTTGATTCGACGGCATCGGGCGCCTTTGTCGGCAGACGGAACTGCTCGGAGCGTTGTTTAAGAACATTTCTCAGCCACTCTTCCGGATACCCCACTTCCCCGGGACGACCAGTAGAGTCCTGCATATATCCGTCATTATATTTCCTTATCAATTCTACCGCCAAGTCTCTCCATCGCGCCATTACCCGCTCGCCACCGTTGACGGAATAGTCGGTGAGATAACGTATCGCCAGCGTCCGGTCGCTTTCGATTAGATGTAAGGCGCTCTTTTCCACCACCGGCTGCAGTTGAAGAAAAGTGGCTTCGATTTCACTCTGTACCGCCTGGACATCCTTAATCATGTAAGAATATTTCAAATTGGCAAAGTTGGCGACAAAATTGAATACCCACCAGGCAGACTCCCAGCTGAACCGACTCAGTTCACCGACGTTGTAAGAATGGGGAATTTCGGATATGGAGCAGTATAGCGGAAAATAGCAGGTAGTATAAGTGTCATCAACGCCATACCAGAGCAGACCCCCGACATCATCAGGAAGATATGCCCGTGATTGAGATATAAAGGAGAAGGCGGTTTGCTGCGTTGAAATCGGCCTTTCCCAGGCATATTCCACCGAGTCCACCACCCAATTCATCGGTCGCCAGCGATAGGGCGAATTATACGGACCGGCATCGATGCCCTGTGTCATGTCATAGGCGGTGCCTTCATAATGGTCCCTCATCAACGACATTACATCCGCCACGGAAATCTTATGGTCTGGTTTGACCCAGAGGGGATATGGTTGCGCCCCGGGGAGTCCCCGATGAAAATCAGGAGAGAGATTAAGAGACGGAGCGGCTCGACGAAAAAGGCTCCATACTCTTGTCTCCGCATATCTCTGATTCTTGGGAGTGGGGGGACAATAGATATCGCAGAAACGAAAGGGCTTGCCGCTCTCAGGATTATAATACCCCATCTCGACGGCGAAACTTATCACGTTCTCCGAGTATAGGCAGTTCTTGGAGTCGTCCAGCGGAAATTCTCCAATGCGCGCCTTGTTGGCATGGGCGGCGATATATCCATCCGGTACCCTCAGAGCCACCCAGACTGCTCCCTTCCTGACCGGACCCATTCCAATCAGTTCCATTATCCAGACTTCTTTGGTATCCGCTATGGAGAAAGATTCGCCGGTAGCGCCGTAACCGTACTCGTTACATAGCGCCGTCATTACATTTATGGCATCGCGGGCAGTTTTCGACCTCTGCAGCGCAAGGATAATCAGGTCAAAGTAATGCAGCATCCCCTCCTTGTTTTCCAGTTCCGGGCGGCCGTCAAAGGTAGTTTCGCTGATAGCCAGTTGATGTTCATTCATCATTCCGACCACGGCGTAGGTATGCGGCACCTGAATGATTTTACCTTTCTTTTTTCCATGCCAGTCCACGATTTCCAGGGAATCGCCGGCGGCATAATCTGCGGCCGGCAGATATTCCAGATGCGGATGAAACTCGCCGTCACAGGTGTAAGTAATCATGGTGGAGCCGTCAGTTGACGCTCCGGCTGTCACCAAGAGGCTGGTGCATCCGGCGGCATCCAGGGCAATGAAAAAGAACCATACTACTATGGTTAGAATAACGTTTCTGAGCATACAGTCCTCCCGAGCAATAATAATCTAAAGATAGGGGCTACCCGGGTTTATGACAAATAAATAAAAAAAGGAAGAGCCTGCCGACTCTTCCTTTTGGCTGAATCTTTCTTGTTTTATGGGCAGTTAGGATCGGGCCCGTTCTTAAAGAGGAAACTTATCAGATAGGTGGCATCAAGAATGTTTATTCCACCGGTGTTATTGACATTGGCAGCCTGCAGCGGAACCGGCTCAGGACCGCTCTTAAACAGGTAAGCAATAATGAAAGTGGCATCCAGAATATTTATCGAACCGTTTCCGTTGGCATCGCCGCAAATGAATGACGGCGGCACTATCTGTCCGCGGATTTCTTCGGCCGGGAAAGCAGTCGAATGAACATTGGCATAAAGTTCCTTCTGCAGTAAGTCCACAATATCGAGCGGAGTCAGGTACCAGACATCCTTAATCGGGCTTATGGGGCTGGAAAACCCAAACAATATACCGCCGGTTATACACGGGCCTCCCAGATGTATATGGCCATCTACCGGGCTAGATACATTATGGGTCAGGGAAACGGTCAATTCCCGTCCACCCGGCTTCAACACCACCGTTCCGGTCCCTAAGGCAGTGCTGCCGGTGCCGGCGCAGTTGTTTGCCTGATTGTCGTCCAGATAGAACTTAATCGATATCGAATCCATCAGATTGTATTGCCCGCGTATTTCCCCGGCCGGGAAAGTGGGGGAGTGAATATTTATATAGAGATTGCCGTCGAGCAGATTTGTCAAGTCGTTGTTGCTGAGGAACCAGGTGTCGGATATAGGGCTGACTGGACTGCTGAAGGCAAATTGAATGGGACCATCGACTCCCGGGGCGCCCAGATGGATATGGGCATCGACCGGATTAACGACATTATGCTCGCAATATATGCTGAGTTGTATCGGCTTATATGGGTCGGTTTTGAGCACTAAGGAGCTGAATCCTGTGGCGGCGCTGCCGGTATTGCCAGACTGCTCTTCATCCAGCCGCGATGCAAATACTAAATCCGAGTTGACATATTGTCCCCTGATTTCCCCTGCCGGGAAGGCTGTCGAATGAACATTGATATAGAGATTCCCAGACAGAAGGTCAATAATATCCTGTTTGCCAAGCATCCAGGTTCCGGTAATTGGGCTGACCGGATTGCTGAATCCGAATTTGATTCCACCTTCAACGCCGGGCGCCCCGATATGAATATGCGCGTCCGCCGGGGAGGTAACATTATGCCTGACGGTCGTCGAAAGCTCTTTGCCGTTGGCATTGAGTAACCCGATGGCAACTCCATTGGCAAAACTGCCGGTTCCGGCCCCGCCATTTGACTGCGCTTCGTCAAGCGTAAATAAAAATCTGATTTCGGTCGGGACAATCTGCCCCCGGATCTCGCCGGCAGGAGACGATGGTGAATGGATATTCACATAGAGATTGCCGGCAAACAGGTTGGCGACATCAGTAGGCGTCAATGCCCAGTTTTGCACAATCGGACTGACCGGTGACGAGAACGGAAAGACTATCCCTCCTTCGACACAGGGAGCGCCCAGGTGGACATGCGCATCAACCGCCCCCGCAACATTATGGACAATATGAAAAGATAGCTGCGTCGAATCGCTGCTTAAGACAGCCACTCCAAATCCGGTTGCCGCGCTGCCGGTCCCGGCACATGAATTCGACTGGGCTTCATTCATAAGGAATACAAAGACCGTGGATTCAGCCGGCGCCGGCGCCATGAATATCGTGTCCACCATGGTCGGATGATAGGCGCAATGGTAGGGAAAGGGACCGGGGCCATCGCCGGCAGTGAAGACAACATCATAAGTATCGCTCACCGACATATCGCCCGAATTCCAGCTTTTAGGAGAGCCAATATCCGATGTGGTAGTATGGATAATACCGCCTACCATTGTCCAACGAACGGTATCCCCGGGATTTACGGTCGTATTGGGGGGGCTGAAGAAGAAATTGCCGATGCTGATATTGTGTATTACCGCAGCGGCGCTGTTGGTGAGGACAGCGATAAAAATCACTGGCAACAGGAAAACTCCGAGCATTCTCACTCCTCGGCGCATTGAATCCTCCTATGATTTAGATAAGACAGAACGTTGACTAAACGAGTCGATATTTACACTAACATTTTGCTTTTGCCAAATGTTCCATTAATACCGCTGTTTTTGGGACAAAAATAACGGCGATAAATCGACCCATTTATGAGAATGCTGGCCGGGGAGGTCAGATATCCGGGCAGAGGGAAAATCCGGATAACCGATGCTGTCTTCCGGATGTCATATTATATGCTGGCGCCTGCCACCGCTGAATGCAGCCGGCTTAAGAAACCGGGTGATTTGCCGCGGATTCAATTTTCGACAGCAACTGCGCTACATCAGGTGGTTTCTCAATGAAAGCAAACGGTTTTGGCATGGTGGCATGGTCGCGACCGAAAAGCTCGTTATAACGGCCTACACCGCTGATAATAATGACCGGCGTGCCTTTCAGAGCCGGGTCTTTTAACAGGTTTCGATAGAATTTGATTCCCGTTTCCCGCTCCATAATCACATCCAGAGTAATAACGTCAGGCTTAAACGATTTCGCCAGGTCATACCCGTTGTCGCCGTCGGATGCGGTTGCCGTTTCATAGCCTTGCTCGGCAATAAGTGACTCAAGGTAGAGTCTCATGTCGGCTTCATCATCCACGATTAGGATTTTCTTCTTCATTATCTTTCACCTCTCAGGTTCTGTTTAGTATTAACAAATTATTTTACTTTCTGAGGGAATTTCCCCGTCGTCTTAGTCTTTTCCATCTCTTTGTGGCATGAGCGGTTGTCGCGGCAGGACCACCCGGAACCGGGAACCTTTACCGACCTCCGATCCCAATTCAATCTTGCCGCCGTGTGCGCCGACAATTCTGTTGGCAATATAGAGTCCAAGGCCGGTCCCGCCGGAACCTTTGGATGAAAAGAACAGCGAAAAGGCTTTCTCACGGACTTCTTGTGGCATGCCGATGCCGTTGTCGACGACATCTATCTGGACAGAATGCGTGTTCCCGGTGAGATGAATATCCACCTGGTGATGATTTTGGCGGCTGTCAAGGCGGCAGGCATCCAGAGCGTTTTCAATTAAATTAGCCAGCATGGAGCGAAGCGCCCGGGCGTCGGCCTGGATGATGCCGGCAGACGGCTCGACATCAAGATTCATATTTATGCCGAGTTCCTTTGCTTTGGAAACGCTCTGCTCGGCAACTTCCTTTACCAAACCGACAGTATCAACTGGCGCCAATTCCGGTTGCCGGTCTTTGCTAAAATAGAGGATATCGAGGACGGTCCGTCGGACATGTCCCACATTGCGCATGACCATTTCCCATCCGGTTTCGATTCTCTTGCGGTCATCTTTGCTGAGTCCGGAGTTAACCAGATAGATGCCTCCATCAAGGCCGCTGAGGAATCCTTTCAGGTCATGTGAAATGCTGCTGATAATTAAACCGATGGAGGAAAGCTGTGATTGAAGTTGGCGAACCTGCGTAATATCGGCGCTCATTTCCATGACCAACTCAATCTCCCCGCCGCGACCGCGTAAGGGAGCGGTGGTTACCATGACATTGATGGGATTACCGGATGCCGGCGTGACTACTTCTTCATGCAGATGCACCTTGCCGTCCTCGAACGTTTGTTGCACAATGCAGGGGTAGCATGCCTCCTCGCGATGCTTATAGACCTTATAGCATTTGTCTCCGAATCTGGTCTCAAAGGTTTCTCGGTGGAGCCGATTGGCTTCAACAATTCTTAAATTGCGGTCCTGGATAGAGATAAAACAAGGCACCTCCTCAAACAGCAGACGATAACGATTCTGGCTGTCGCGCAGTTGCTGCTCCAAAACACTCAAGTCGGTCACATCGGTGGACATTTCGAGCACGGCGGTAATCTCGCCGCGGTCGTTTGTAATGGGAGTGGTATTGACCAGTACCGATACCTCGCGTCCGCCGAGGGTCCGCACAATTTCGCGGCTCTGATTGGAGCGCCCGTCGCGAAAAGTCTTCTCCACGGGGCAGATTTCGCATTTTTCGGAGCGATGTTTATATACCTGGTAGCAAAAGCGGCCTTCGACTTCACCAAAGTCATCGCGGAATAGGCGGTTTGCCTGTACCACGTGAAAATCCCGGTCCTGCACTGTGATATAGCAGGGCATTGAATCAAAATAGCTTTTGAACAGGTCGTTCATACGGCTCTTTTCCGGTTCATAATTTGCGACTTTCTGATTTGACGTCATCCTTGAGATGGGGAATCTTCAGTATCTTCCGCACGTTAAGCAGAAGCTGCTCCTCATCGACTGGTTTTCCCATGAATCCTTCGGGAGGAGTCACCGGCCGGTCGTAAATCAGTTTCCGCAATTCGGGCTGGCCGGTAATGATACAGACCGGAATGTTCCGCAGGGCGCCGTGAGAGCGAAGTTTTTCAAAGAGCTCCTGTCCCGACATTCCCGGCATTGACAAGTCGAGCGTAATAAGGTCCGGTTTCATGGACTCTGCAATCTTCAGACCGGCATCGCCGTTGTAGGCGCTCTGCACTGTCGCCCCGTGGTCTTCAAATACCGCCGAAGCATAGACGACAAAGTCAGGCTCGTCGTCTATGATCAGGATGGTGCGCCCGGCCAGAGAACCATCGGCTGCCACGGCCGCGACTCCGACGGTCGGAACTGTCACCCGCTCCGGCACAACCAGGGCTGACGCCACCAGATTGACCAGCTGCGTAACTTTCATCCCCAGCTGGTAATGTTTAATCAGGTCGGATAAGCCATCCACACAGTTATGGCAGGAGGTGACCACGATTCCGGCGCCGGTTGCGCGCAATTGGTCGGCTTTGATTTTCGCTGATTTAAGACGACGCGGCGTATATTCCGACATCGACATGGCGCCGCCCCCTCCCGTGCAGCAGAAATTCTCCGCCCGGTTGGGATACATCTCCTGAAAAGATTCGACCACATATTTCAACAGCTCCCTGGGCTCTTCGGTCAAACCGCAGCTTCGGGCGTTATTACAGGAGTCATGGAAGGTAACGGTTACCGGATTGCGGGATTTATCTACTGATATCCGTTGTTCCTGTATATAGCGGAGCATGGTTATGACCGACGATTCCATTTCAAAATCAACATCATATTGCGCCCAGTTCTGCCCCTCGCAGCGGGTGGAGCGATACCCATGACCACATTCCGATATGACCAGTTTCCGTCCTTTGAGTTCGGTGACCTTATCATACAGACGGCGCGCCACTACGCCGCCGAGCTCATCATCACCGGAGAAGAGACCGAAATTAGTCATGTCCCATCCTTCACTCGGCATGGTCCAATGCTCACCGGCAAGGTAGAATATTCTGGCGGCATCGGAAATGGTTCGCGGGTCATATTTGATTTCGCGCGGATTGACGGCGTAGACGACGTTTGCATTCTTAACATCGATAGGGATGCGGGCTCTGGGGTCGCCGTATTCTTCCTCCAGTTCGTCCGAAAGCCACTCCAGGGTCTCGAGATAGTCTTCTTTGAGGACACCCATCTGGTTGCCGATTTCCCACTGGTCTTTACTGACTACGGCTACTCCCTCGGGCATTATCCCCACGGAGACCAGTAAACCGCGCGCCATGCGGTTGAAGGTCGGATAGTCAACACCCATAGGGCAGTTCAGCGTGCAACGACGGCAGTTGGTGCATTTGCCGAAGACGGTATCTTTGAGTTGCTCCAGTTCTTCATCGCTGTAAAGGCTTCTCGCCTTAACCCACCAGGGAATTATCCGACCGGTCCAGTCATAGTGGCGCTTGAAAAACTTGCGAATCTGGTCGGCTTTATAAGAAGGGGCAAAAGTCGGGTCGCCGGGATTGGAGAGGACATAATGGCATGATTCGGTACATATACCGCAATGGACGCAGGCGAGTAGCGAAGTCATCATCTGACGATTCAGTTTCTTACCCATCCTGTCGATGACAACTTGGGCTCGATGCGACCTGGTTTTGTCTTGTATTCTCATATATTAGTTCCTGATGGGAGTTCTGAGGGATTTACTCTGAGCGGATGCGGCGTCTCTTACAGGAAAGACTCCGCGGCGCCCCATAGTCTTGCCGAGATAATAGCGGGCAAAGGGATAGTACAGGTAGTGGGAGATTTTGCTGAAAGGGACATATATCAGAAAGAAAGCGGTCAGGAAGAAGAAGAGGAGGTGGATAGATTCTCCGCGGGAGAGATCGTTCGGCGCGGCAAGAAAGGCAAAAAGAAACCAAACGGTCAAAAGCAGCAGAGAAAAGTAATCATCGGGAGAGCTGATGGCTCGCATATACGGGCTGGTAACTCGTCGAATAATCCTGATTATCCCGACGGCAAAAGCGGCCGCAATCAGGACGCGAAGGAGGATGAGTATTGGCGCTGAAGAAAGTAATCCCGGAGAGTAAGGGATAATGAATGAAAGCCCTATGGCGGCGACAACTCCGAGGTGAAACATCACAAACTGAATATACAGCAAGATTTTGCTTCGGGTGCTTTCCATGCCCCATGGCATAGCAACGTTTGCCAGGGAGTAATAGATGGCGGCTCTGGGACGGGCAAGTCCGGTACCAGTGGGTGCCTGACGCTCCCGACCCGGTTTGCGTCGAGTCAGCCAGTACAAGCGGGTAATATAAACCAGCGCCATAAAGAGCAAGGCGGTTTCCTGCAGTCGGTACTCAGAGAAATGTAATAATTGACTCATTAGTGCCTCC
>JBFMEF010000117.1 GCA_040753495.1 Candidatus Zixiibacteriota bacterium | reverse complement strand
ATATTGATGCCGGATTCGATTTCGGTAAAATGCCTGCTGTCGGTGGGACCGGAAGGGGAAATCAGTGTGGAGAGGCTTCCGGCAATCCCGACCTATGTAAGCAGTAACAGCCTCGGTTTTATCTCTGCCGAGGGGGCGTCACGGGCCGATATAAGTATTGCCGGTGACGGGAATATCTATTTGAAAGGAACCGGTACCGAATGAGAATTGGCTTGAAAGATGTCCTATTAGCCGCCATCGTCATTTCTATACTCTGCGGTACGAATGCCTCCGGGGCGGCGCCGCTAAATTTGCCGGAAGGGGTGCAGTACCATTATTTCGTCTCTCTGGTGACCGGTTACGAATCAATCTGGAGCAATCCGGCCGCTCTCGGATTAGACCGCACAACCCGCATAGTGTTAGCGGGAGACTGGCGAGAGGAAAGCCAGTTCGAAAACTGGGGAGGTGCTATCCTGGGGGATGGCTTGGGGATTTCCTATCGCACTCTGGAGAATTTTCAGGGGGCGAATTATAACGAATATATATTTGCCGCCGGCGCCGAACTCGGAACGGGACTGGCCTGGGGATTATCATATATATATATAAGCGAAGGTCCCGGTTATTATAACCATCGGCATCTTTGGAATCTGGGGATTGTATTCAATCGCGGCTCGCAATATACAGTGGGGGCAGTTCTTATGAACCTAAACCGGGGCAGGATTGACGGTGAGCGCACTGCGGTCAGCCATCGCTACGGCATTTCATATTTCCCCTTCAACGAAAAATTGGCGCTTTCTCTGGAGATGACACTTCCGGCAGGTAATTTTTCGGAGGCGGAGTATCGTTATGGCCTCTGTGTGAGGCCGTCGCCCGACCTTGAGGTCTATACCGCGCTGGACGGACATCGGAATTTTCAGTTCGGCATAAGGGTTTACCTGGATAAATATTTCGGCGCCGCCAGGAGTCATCTTAGTTCTGGCGACTATGGATACACCTCGGTTGCCGCCGGCATAGCGCCGTTTGAACCGCGCGGTGATTCCGGCCGGCGGACTCCGACCATTACCGACCAGCCGCGGCAGCCGCGTGAATAGGGGCAGGTTTCTTCCAATCGGCAGGGAATTTCGGCCGAAACATCGTCGCTCCATCACCGTCTAAATAATTGAAAGCCCTGCCGCCGGTTTATATTTGCAAATGTGAAGGCTGTTGATTATTTTGATGCCCATGATACGCCGCCAGATATGCATAGCATCTCTCTTCTTTGTGCTGGCTTTATCATCACAGGCTTTTCCTCAGAGCGGTTCGCCAGGCCGCGCTCCTGAAACGCAGGGTGCGAAAAAAGAAGTCGTCTTCCCCAATGGTCTGACACTTTTGACAATGGAAGACCATTCCACCCCGCTGGTCTCGGTAATAGTGGCGTATCGCGCCGGCAACAAGAACGAGGTACCGGGGCTGACCGGTATAACGCGCGTTTGCGAGAGATTGATGCAGATGGGGACGTCACGATTCGAAGCCGGAGCCTTGAATCGGATAATCCAATCGGGGGGCGGATTCAGCCGTTCCATTGCCGATTTGGATTTGACCCGTTTTGTAACCAAAGTAACCTCACGGCTTCTGGACACGGTGCTCCTCCTGGAAGCCGACCGGATGCAGAATGTGGAAATAACCTACGAGAAACTTCTTCTGGCGCGCGAGGCGGTGCGTAAAGACCGCCTGACCAATGTGGAAAGTTTTATCTACGGTCCTTTCAATGAAGAATATTTTAATCTCGCCTATCGGGCGCATCCCTATCAGCATCCGCGCTACGGGTGGCCCGGCGACTTGAATAATATCGGTCTGGAGGAAGTAAAGGAATACTTTCAGAGACGTTTCCAGCCGGCCAATGCAACAATTGTGGTAGCCGGGGATTTCGCTTCGGAGAAAGTGATAGCGCTGGTCGATTCATTGTTCAGCCCCATTGTCTCATATCCGCTGCCGCCCCAAATAAAAATAACGGAGCCAGAACAACGTGCCGAAAGGCGGGCGCTCCTGGAAAGCGCCTCCGGCATACCGGTCTTTCTGGTCGGGTATCATATTCCGCCGGCATCCCACCCCGATATCCCCGCCCTGCGGGTACTGCGGCGTGTCATGGTGGGAGGAGAATCATCGCGGCTTTATGAACGGATGGTTCTGACGGAAAAAACAGCCCTCTCGGTCGGCGGCGACCTCCTGGAATTGGAAGACCCCGGGCAGATATTCTTTTACAGCATTCTCAATTACGACACGCCGGTAGAAGTGGGCGAAGAAGCGATTCTCGATGAGATTGAGCGGCTGAAAGTGGAGTATGTAACCTCGGCCGAACTGGAGAAGGCAAAAAACCGCTTTGAAGCCGATTTTTATCGAAACAGCCGTTCCCTTGATTTTCGCGCGGCGCGATGGGCTTTTTATCATCTCATCGTCGGTAACAAGGACGCCCTCCAGAATGAGATTGCCTCCGCCCGGGCTGTTACCAAAGAGGATATTATGGAAGTGGCGACCAGGTATTTCTCCCGGAACAATCGCACCATCATAACTCTGACTCCCACCGAACTGCAGCCCGAAGAACAGGAGATTCTGGAATGACAAAGTCGTCTCTGGCTATCGCCTTTTGGCTTCTTTTTGCCGCTGCGGTCGCGTCCGCTGATGACATTTTCCCCCCATATACCGAATTCACCCTGTCCAACGGCTTGCGGACCATTCTGATAGAAGACCATCGTCAACCGACCGTCTCCATCTCGATTCTATTCAAGACCGGGGCGTCATCAGATTCGCCCGAATTGGCCGGACGAGCGGTGCTTGCCGGTCATATTATGAAGGAAAATACCCGCAATTTCCCCGGCAATGAACTGCTGGAGGCGATTGATTCGGTCGGCGGGATTGTCGAAATCTCGGCGGCGACCAAGGATGGGATTTATTTCGAAGCCGACTTTCTGTCGCGCGATATTTCTCTGGCTTTAAGAATAATCTCCGATATCGTCATCAATCCGGTTTTTACGCAAGAAGCTCTGGAGCGGATGTCGCGTCGGTTGATATCGATAAACTTCCAGACCCGCTCGGTGGCGCAGTACCGCTTGATGGAAACGCTCTACCGGGAAATCTATGGAGAATGCGGCTACGGTAAACCGGCCCTGGGAACGAGGACGTCACTTTCCAGCATCACCCTGGACGATATCAACGATTTCTTTGTCAATCATATCCGTCCGGATAACGCTATCCTCGTGGTTGGCGGAGATATCAACCCGCCGCAGATTCATAAAGCGGTCAGCGGCTATTTCAGCGGCTGGAAAAAGGGAGGAAACCGTCCGGCTGTAAAATACGCTCCGGTTGTCCGGGATACGCTTCAGATCATTCTTATCGACAATCCGGCTGTTCCCAACGCAGACTTCATGATAGGATTACCGACCGCGCCGGTGGGGTCGCCCGACTTTCCGGCAATGCTGACTCTGAATTATATCATAGGTGGGGGCGGGCGGGTCTCCCGGATGCATCGCTCCCTGGTGGAGGAGAAAGGGCTGGCCAGCATAGTCACCTCGGAATTAGACTGGGCGCGAAGTCAGGGGATGCTCCGCATCTGGGGAGCGGCTCCCGCTGAGAATGCCACCGAGGCGATTGTGCAGGCGATGAGCGTTCTGGAGGAGCTGAGCGCCCTGCGTCTGCCGCAGAAAGAACTGGATGAGACGCGCTATTATTTTCGGGGATATGCGCCGATGCTCTACGAAAATGTCTCTTCCGCGGTGGACCAGTTTGTTAAATTCCTCAGCTCCGGCGTCGATTTGCCGTATCAGGAAGGACTTTTGAAAGAGATCGAACTGCTCACGCCGCTCTCTCTGCAGAATGCCGCAAAAAAGTTTTTGAGCCGGGATAAGATGACCCTGGCGGTAATCGGCTCCAAAGCTGCGCTTCTTCCCTCGCTATCGACGCTGGGCAAGGTAACCGTCATCAGACTCGAGGAAGAGTAACAATAACCGCCAAAAATAAACCCCGAAGGGGTCACTTCGGGGTTCGTCGGTACTGCTTCACTTAGGGCTAATCACTATATCCGACAAATTCCTGCTGCCAGCCGGTCCGCTGGAAGACACGAACGCGGGGAGTTTCGGGAGGCAGTTTCGAAGGGTCATCCAAATCAATATCATAAGCCCAGTCACGAATCGGCGGGTCGTAATAGACACCGCTCCAGAGCCCGTCGGCCTGCAGCGAGTTCCAGAGATTAATCATCGAGCCGCGCCAGATAAATTTCTTGCCTGTCCAGGTCTCCAAAAATCGCGGCAGGTTCTCCACACCACCGTTGTAGTTGGTGCTGGTGGTATTGGTATTGCCGGTCAGGAAAGAGCAGTTGGCGACCGTTTCGGAAGCCACCCGGCTGGCTTTGGTCAGAGTGGAGTTGGCGTCATTCCAGCTGTTGGACAGAAAGGTAACCGCATCTCCCGCCACAAAGGCCGGCTTTTTATTATCTTTATTAAAGTCGCCCTTAATGTAAAGCGGGTTCTCACTGACGACCGATGTGGCATAATCGAGTTCGGAGCCGTTGACTAATCGTGTCGCGTTAAAAGTACCGGCACGCTGGTCGGAGGTGTAGATAACGCCGTTTGACGGGAAATAGGAACTGGTCTGAAGCTTATCCATATCGATTTCCACGGTATTGACATTGGTCAACTCGCGGGCGTCATAGAATGTCTTGGTGGCAATGGTGCCGGCCGGAAGCAGGGCGCTGACATCGACCCAGACTCCGCCGATTTTTGAGTACGGGACACCGTCAAGGACCTTGAACTGCGCCAGATGCTCATAGGAATCGGGGTTGCCGGAACCGCGCTCAATCAATTTGTGCGGGTCGTCGGAGTTGGTCAGAGGCAGTTTCAGTTCTCCCTGTCCAAAGGAAGAATCCTGAACACGGCCGTCCCAGCGGACGACTGCGGAGTCGTACCAGTACGAGTCGCTCGATTCCAGCCAGTCGCCGTTCTGTAACATATTCTGGTAGTTACCGTCGGCATCCTTAATATACACATTACCGAAGCTGGTACCGCCCGGTCCTTTTCGGCCGTGGATGACATTTCCGGAGGCGGTCACATAACTGTCCATATAGAGGTTATTATTGGACTGCAGGTAGAGATTGCCGTTACTGTGAATACGGCCGACGATGGTCATATCCGGTCCGGGGGCGA
>JBFMEF010000116.1 GCA_040753495.1 Candidatus Zixiibacteriota bacterium | reverse complement strand
CTTGCGGTTTCGACTATAACATTATTGCATCAGCAATAATGTTATAAATTCTGTCAAGCGGCTTGGGGTTTTGACAACCTCTATTTTCCAGCGCCGTCAGGTGTCCCACCTGACGGAATAAAGATTCCAGTTTCTGGATTCCCCCGCCACGGCGGGCAGGCGTCTTCACGGTCTTGACGGCAGTGAGAACTCTTCTCAATCCGAAGATACCGCTTATACATACCAGCATCTTTTCGTATCAGAAGCCAGTCCATCTCTATCAGGGTCCCTCGCAGAGAGCCCCGTCCCATCCGCTTACTCCGAAACGTAATACTAAAGTAGTGACAGACCCTGACTCTAACGCATATCTATGCGGGAACTGCCTCACTCATCACCGTTCCCTCCGTTCGCTCTCAAACACAGAAGACCGCCCAATTCTCCTTGACAGATAATCCCTTCCCCCATATTTTATTATAGAGTATTTCCTCGATGATATAGCTTCTCAGCCGTACTTCGCCGCCATACCATAAGTTCCAGAGCACGGGAGGAATCGCAATGTCGGCATCCATTATACGATTTTTGGGTTGTCTCTTTCTGTGCGGCATCTTTTTGACGCCAGGCGGATCGGCGCAGGTCGAAATCACCGAATCGGGAGCGCTCTGGACTGATGTTATTGGCGTCGAAATCCGGGGCGCCTATGCCTTTTGCTCCTTGCGCTATGGCTTTGTGGTGCTCGATATTTCCAGCAGGAGCACGCCGGTCGTAGTCGCTCAAATTCCCCTGCCGGAACAGGTAGGCGAAATCGCTCTCGAGGGAAATTTCGCCTATGTCTTAAACGGCGACTTTGGCATGAGCGTAATCGATATTACCGTTCCAACATCACCTGCTGTTACCGGCCATTACGATACGCCCACCTTTGGCGCTATAGCCGCAACCGGAAATTATCTTCTGTTAACTGACGGAGGCTTTGACCTGCAGATCATAAATGTCGCAGACCCCAAAGCCCCCTTTCTTGAAGGCAGCTTTCGATTATCTATGCCAGGATATGATATTTGTATTGATGACACTCTCGCTTACGTCGGCGAATCTCAGTACTTTGAGGTGCTCGACCTCAGCAACCCCCGGTCTCCAAGGAGAGCGGGAGGAATGCAGACAAACGTGGAGGGAATCAATGTCAGTGGCGACCGGTTCCTGGCATGCCTCATGACCGCCACGACAGAAAACTCGGTCCTTTTCATAAGTATCGATGACAACGGCTCCCCCTCTTTGATAAATTCATACAGCCCGACCGAACACCCTGTCGATGTTAAAATCAAAGACTCAACCGCCTATGTAATTTTAGAAAATCCATATAACGACCTTGACAGCGGGCTGGTCATCCTTGACCTCTCCGCTCCGCCGGCTGTCACCATTACAAGCTCCTTCAAGACATTTTCTAACTGCTCCGCCATCAGCCTTCAAGATTCCCTTGCGATAGTCTGTGAAGGCATGACAGGTATAGAATTTATCGATATTTCAAATAACAACGAACCGTCCCTGCTGGGCGCTCATATGGCTATGGAGAACTGGAGTCATACCGTTGTCGGCGACCGCGCTTATCTGGCAGGTATAGGATTCGGAATTGCCGATATCAGTAATCCCGGCTCTCCCCGGATTATCGGAAGAACTCGCTTGCCCGACTTTTACGGCCGCTCGGCGGTGGTCAAAGACCAGATCGGATACCTCTCCGGGCATCGCCTGTCCGGAACCAGCAATTCCCTTTTATATATTCTGGATATTTCTGATGAAACCGCTCCGACCCTCAGAGACAGTGTCATCCTGCCGGCCAGTCATGGATATGACTTGGAACTGGTTGGCGAATATCTCTTTGTTTCTCCCCTGGCGGTTTATGATATCAGCGACCCGTTTCACCCCATCCCGGCCGCAACTTACCCGGCAGGATTTTCCACCTATATTGAATTGGCAGACAATCTCTGCATATTAAACCTGCCGAACGATTCCATAGGGGTGGTCGATATCAGCGCTCCCACTTTCCCTGTTTTGCGCGGTTCATTCTTCGCTCCTTTTGTTTCCGATGCGGCTATCTCTGCTGACCGGGCATATCTTGCCCGGGGGGACTGGCTGGCGGCCACCGGCGCCCTCTCAATTGTCAGCATCGACGACCCGGAGCATCCCCGCTTATCCGGAAATCTGGATTTCCCCTGGCGGATGCTTCTGAGCATCAGCCTTTATCAGAACTGGGCCGCTTGCGGTGTTTACTCTTACATTTTGGGCAATCCCGATGGCCTCTACTTTGTGGACTTATCCAATCCTGACTCTCCCGAGTCGGTCGCGGTCTATGAGATGCCCGGAATCATCTGGGATGTGACACTCGCTCCAACGACCATATCTGTCTCTTCGCGGTTCGGTTTTCATATTCTGAACTGGAAAACAGGATGTTGTAATCGTGCCGGTGATTTCAACAATGATGACGTCGTCAATATCCTGGATATCACTTCAATCCTGGGATACCTGTTTAAAGGAGGAGCGCCTGCGGACTGCTTTCAGGAGGCCGATGCCGACAGTAACGGTAGAATCAATATTCTTGACGTGACCAGATTGGTCTGTTTTCTCTACAAGTCATGCCCCGCCCCGGTCTGTCCGTGACAGTCATCTGCGCCAACTGCCAACTATATCAGTAAGAGGCATCAATTCCGGTCACCCGGATAGTAATTGACATAAAATCCGGCTGAGGCCGCGCGAAAATATGGCACGGGCACCCTCTCCCCTTTAATATAAAGCGCCAACGTCATCTTCGGCTCCAGCGGAAAGATAATATCAAACTGCCCGAAAACTCCATGCTTCGAGCCGCCGCCGGTTATCAGAAACGACGGCGCCCCCTCCGGACCATCCGGATTACTGTAAACAGTCTCTGTCTCATACGACTTCAGATACCAGGCTATTCGACCGTAAAAGTTATCGACCAGCCTTGGCGAGTCCTCTTCATAATATTTTCCGCCAACCGCTACTGAAAAACGGGGGGTAAGCGGATAAATCGCTTCCAGTCCGGCAAGAAACCGCTGCTTCCCTGGATTCCGGTCCGGGAAATACCCCCCTGCCAGAGCCAGCAAAACCGGACTCCCCACTGGACCATCCGGGTTCGTCTTCCCCCGGTCTATAAGCGGATTAGCCGCATAGTAAGAAAACTTAAAGCAATAAGAGTGAACCACCGAGTCTTCAATCAGGGCGCAATAATTCCCTCCGACCGTCAGCTGCCCGATTACCGGAATCCTGAAACCGACACCGAGATACTGCCGGTCAACATAAGCGGTCCCCTTCAGCGCCGTGACTGAACTATATTGCCCGGTAATATGAAGACTGGGACGCCCCAAAAGTCCATCAGGATGATATCTCAGCTCTTCCGCGCTGGTTCCGCTTTCCAGCAGCATCAAAATAGCCCACAGAGCCAAACAACCGGTGATAGCTGACCGCATCCTTTGCTTCCTTGCTTGTGACAGTATAGTTAATACGGAGCGAGCTAATCAAGCCTGCGCCAATAATATAATAAATCTTCCTGCCGGCAGAACCGCCCATTTCCCGTCTGGCGCAAAAAAAGTCCTTGACAAATTATGAGCATATGCTCATAATACCTGAGAAAGGAGTGTTTATAATGCCCCGTCCGCAATGCGCCCGGCGAGTTCACGGCGCCCCCAAAGTCTGCTATTTTAAACCCCGCGGAGTTCCCCTGACCGCCCTTGATGAGGTCGTCCTGACGGTTGATGAGTTGGAAGCGGTGCGACTGGCTGACCGCGACGGTTTATACCAGGAAGATGCTGCGGCGAAAATGAACATCTCGCGCGCCACCTTTGGCCGCGTCCTGGATTCGGCTCATAAGAAAATCGCCGCGGCGCTGGTGGAAGGCAAAGCGCTCCGAATCGAAGGAGGTACTGTAGAAATGGCGGTAGAAAGAAAGTTCAAATGCGCCGCCTGCGGACATCAGTGGCAGGTGGCATATGGTGGCGGACGTCCCGCCGCCTGTCCCCAATGTCAAAGCGCCAATTTCCATCGAGCCGAATCAGACCGCGGCCATGCCCGTGGCGGTGGAGGCGGTCGCGGCGGCGGAAGACACGGTCAGGGAGGTGGCGGGCGATGGGAAAGATGACCGGGAACGGAGAGCCCGGCTTGGGACCGGGCGGGTTCTGTGTCTGTCCCAGGTGCGGATTCCGCAAGGGACATTATCCCAATCTTCCCTGTATCGAAGAAAAATGCTCCAAATGCGGCGCCAAACTCGTTCGCGAAGGCGGCGAACATCATCTGAAAATTACCGAAAAGAGGTTGAAAAAAAATGAAGATAGCCGTAGCCACTGACGACCGCAGGAATATCGCCTCTCATTTTGGACGAGCCGGCGGCTTTATCATATTCACTGCTCACAACGGTCAGATTCTGACAGAGGAATTTCGCCCCAATCTGTTCACCGGCCATGCCCTGGGATTGGAAGAACATGGCTCCAACCATCACAGTCACGCCCCGATTCTTGCCGCTTTGCGCGACTGCGCCGCGGTTATTTCGCACGGGATGGGGCGAAGAATCTACAACGACCTGGCAGAGGCCGGTATCGAGGCAGTCATCACCGAAATCACCGACTGCGAGCAGGCGGCCGCTCTTTATCTGAAAGGAGAACTGGTCAACCATCCCGAACTGGGGTGTGACCACCGGCATAAATAAATTTCCCTCCTTATAATCAGAAGAGGTTCGTTACCCCAGAGCGGCTGGGTGCTTCGATTCACCGAGCCGCTTTGGATTTCTTTCGGGCACCGAGCGCTTCCTCTATCAGGGCAATCAGCTCCTCCGGCACAATCGGTTTCTCGACAAAAGCGTACGGCTTCGGCATGGTGGCATGGTCCCGCCCGAACAACTCTTTATACCGTGTTACCCCGCTCAATATGATTACCGGGATATCTTTGAATTCGGAATCCTTGACCAGTCTCCGGTAAAATTTCTGACCGGTCTCCTTCGGCATAATGATATCCAGCGTTATCAAATCGGGACGGAAAACCTTTAGAGCCTCCCATCCTTTTTCGCCGTCCGATGCCGCCATCGTTTCATACCCATGCTCCTTCAGAAGCGTCATCAGAAACGTCTGAATATCCGCCTCATCGTCGATTATCAGAACTTTCTTTGCCATACTCTACATCCTTTCATAACTGCGCATAATGTCATTCACTCATCCTCGTTCCCCGAGAGGAGCTCTTTCAATCTCCTCAAAGTTTCCGGGTCAGCCCGGTCCACCAGATTCTTGAGTTTGTTCTGTAACTCCACTGTTTCCGCCGCTTCCTTCTCCGCTCCGGAAATCTCCATCCCCAGTATTCTCTTGATAGCCGCTATATAGTTATCCGGCTTGACCGGTTTCTCCAGATAAATTCCCGGACCGGACATGGTCAGCTCTTTCAGGTCGGCTTTGCCGATTTCATCCCGCGCATGACCGGTAACAATGATAATCGGGATTTTCGCCCATTCTTTGTTCCGAACCAGTTCCCGATGAAACATAACCCCCGATTTCCCCGGCATCACCAAATCAAGCGAAATAATATCCGGCTTGTTTCTTTTCACTTTTTCCAACGCCTCATTTCCATCGCAGGCGATTTCGACATTGAAACCGGCTTCCCGCAGGGCGACCGAAAGAAAGGCGCGAACATCGGCTTCATCGTCAACAAGAAGCACTGTCTTATCCAGTTTATTATTCATGAACTCTCCTTTACTGGAGTATTTTCATTCTCTGCCTGAGCGGCGTTCGACCCATCCAGAAGTTGCTGCAGTCGCTTGCGCGGCAGTTCAATGCGAAAACGGGCTCCTTTGCCCCTTCGCGATTTCACATCAATAATCCCCCCATGCTCCTGAACGATTTTCCGCGTCGTCAAAAGCCCCAGGCCGGTTCCCCCACCCCCTTTCGTAGTGAAAAAGGTGGTGAATATCTTCCGCTTGATTTCACAGTCCATTCCCATACCATTGTCGTCCACTTCAAAAACAAGTCTCCCTTTCTCATCAAAGGTTCTTATACTGACCATCCGGTCGGTACGCTCGCTTAACTGGCAGGCGTCAATCGCATTTGAAACCAGATTGGTCAGGCAGGTATGAATCCCTTTCGGGTCAAGCGGTGCCGGCTTGACATCCCGGTCAAGTTCCCCTTTCAACTCAATACCGGCTTTGGCGGCGACTTCTTTATAGAGGTCAACTATTTCCGCCACCAGCGCCCGGGGGTCGCTCATCCGGACTTCGGGACGCTGTCCTTTGGCGAAATTGAGAAAATCCTTGACCAGCGACGTCGTCTTGTCAAAATTCCGCTCCAGCATTTCCCACCCCTGTGAAATCATTTCCGGCTGGTTCTTTTTGAGCCCGACACTGACAATATACTTGCCCCCTTCCAACCCCATCAGGATATTCTTGATACTGTGCGCCAGTCCCGCGACTGTCTGGCCTACCGCCGCCAGACGTTCCGCCTCCAGCATCTCTTTTTCCAGCATCTTCATTTCAGTCACATCGGTCGAGATTTCAATGACATGCTGAATCTCCTCTTCGTCGCGAGTCAACGGTGACGTGGTTACGACATAATGCGCCGTCCGCCCCTTTCTGGTGACTCCGACCTGTTCGGCGGAATGGGTGCCGTGGTCGGCAAAACTCTTCGCCGCCGGACACCGGGGGCATCGGCTGGAGCGCCGCTTATATATCTTGTAGCAGTATTCCCCTATCGGATTGCCGAAAGTCTCCTTAAAAAGATTATTGGCTCGGATGATTTTGTAGTCCCGGTCGATAATTGTTATGTAACAGGGGACGCGCTCGAAAAATATATCATACTCCCGTTCCCGGTCTTTACTTTCGGTAATATCGTGCGACATCCCCAGTATAAAGGAAACCTCCCCTTCTTCCCGACATATCGGCGCAATATGGCAGAGATAATGCGCCCGATGACCCCTGCGGTCCAGTCCCACTTCATCCATTACCCGCTCCCGACCATCATCAAAAGATTTCATCGCCCGACAATTGACGCATGGCTCGCGGCGCCCTTTATATGCCTCATAGCAGTATTTCCCGCGCCATTCGCCAAAGGCGCCTTCAAAACGACCGTTGGCGCGAATTATCCGATACTGCCGGTCGATTATTGTCACATTGAACGGTATTATCTCCAGCAGACGGCTGTCGAGGGACTTCTTAAGTTCCTCCGTAATCAATTCTTCCGGGGTCATATCAATCATCCGCTTTCAGCAAACTTTCCGCCCCCGGCATCATCACCCGGTTGAAATACGGTTTGTTTCCGAAAACCGGCGCCTCGGGACTCATATATTCAGGCGGCACCGTTTCATGACACCGGGCACATCGCGCCAAATCTTCTTTTCCCTCTAACGTCAGGGCTTTCTCTTTATGGCAATCGACACAGAGGCGATGCATGGCATCGACATAGGATGGGGCAATATTCCGCTCGTATTTGATTCTGGCTCCCTCGGGAAGCAGGTCCCGGTGACAACGGTCGCACTTCTTTGCCGATACCGCCATTCTCTCCTGTCCTTCCTCATGGCACTGTACGCAGGCAATATTGCCGCCCTGGGGAGAACTATGCCACTGGTGTCCGAAAGCATCCGATTCCTGATACATCAACTTATGACAGCGATAACAACCGCTCTGTTTATCCATCGGAATATTCATATGATGACAAAGCGCGCAGGACTGTTTCTGCCCGTTCTGCGAAATATGCATTTCATGTTTGAATGCGACTCCATAAAGGTCGCGGTTGCCGTCGATATACAACGTGTCCCCTCCTCGCGCCGCCATGGTAGGCACCGACACCGCCCCTTTGCTATTAATATCATTCCCCGGAATAATCGCCACCGCCACGGCAAAACTGAAAAGAAACGCCAGGGAGTATTTAGTTCTTCCCGCAACCGATGGTGCCCCCAGCCAGACCTGCGACGCTCGGTCAAAATGGGGGCGGCTGGTCGGTTCCGCTTCCGGATGACGAGGCGACGTTTCCCAGACATGGAATTTCTCCACCGCGAAAAGAAAGAGAAGCACCGCGGCGGAAAGCACCCCGGCGCTGATTGATATCTCCATCCAGGATGGAAAATAGCTGTCGCCGGTTATCCCCATCATGGTCAAGCCGCCTACATTTATTCGATTGAAGACCATACCGAAGACTACCATAATCGAACCTGCCCAGAGCCACTTTTGACTCTGCCGAAACTGAGGGATAGAGAAGATTACTATCGGCCCCAGAACCCCCATCAATATCTCCACAATAAAAAGAGTACTCTCCCAACTGCCGTTGAAAATCAGATTTGACTCTCCCGCGATAACAATATCCGACAGTTTCACCAAAAGGTAAACGGAAAGCACCCAAACCGAGGCCCCGGCAAGCTTGGAGAGAAGTTCTGTCTCGGCATGCCGCCGATACAGGTGACTGGTCGCCAGGCTTTCCAGAGTAATCATCATAAGTCCCAGCGCCACCGCCGAAATGAAAAAAAGTATCGGAAGAATATCGGAATACCAGAGCGGATACGATTTGTACGGCATAATCAAAAAGAGCGAGCCCAGCGATGACTGATGCAATGTGGAGAGCATAATCCCCAGCATTACCAGGGGAAAGCGGAATCGGAGCAGAAAGGTTCGGATTTTAGCGTACCGACTGCTCGCTTCCAGCGGGACAGGACTGAATTCCAGCAAGAGCACCGTCGTATATAACATCACACACCAGCCGACTTCAAACAGTGGGGAATGAGGATTCCAGAATACTAACATATGCCAGATATTCCAGGGGAGTCCCAGGTCAAAAAGAAGGCTGATAATCACCGCTATATATCCGAGGAAGGCGGTAAGGACAGCCGGCTTGACTATGGGTCGAAACTCTTCTCGCTTCATTATATAGACAATGGCAGTGATGACAAATCCCCCTGCCGCAAGCGCCACACCAGCCATAACATCGAAACCGATCCAGAGTCCCCAGGGCGTAGCATCATTCAGATTGGTAGTGACGCCCAGGCCGTAAAGAAAACGGGTAATCCCGACCGCGGCGGCAAACCCGACTACTAACCAGAGGATTAACTTGGTGGTTTGCACTCTTTTCATATTTTCCCCTCCGGTTGTTCCGGATTCTCTTTCCGTTCCGTTCTTCGTTTGATAATCCAGTGCAGACCATACATAAATGCCCCCATCCCGACAAACGCCACCGGCACCGATTTCATCGCCGCCGCCGTTGTCTGCGGCAGAGGTCTGCTCCCCAGGTTAGATTTATACGCCAGGAAATCGAGGTCAATATCAGAGATATAGAGTACCGCGGTCCCTCCGACCTCATGTTCGCCAAAGACCTTGTCGATATATTTCCCCGGATTGCTCTTGATACGCTCATGCGCCTCCCGAATAAGCGCTTCCCGCTCCCCGAATATGGTCGCCTTTGTCGGACAGACTTCGGTGCAAGCCGGCTCTTTTCCTTCGCTAACCCTCTCAAAGCAGAGAATACATTTCCGCACATACGGCACCGGGCTCTCCCAATCGTAGCGGGGGATTCCATACGGGCAGGCCATCATGCAATAGCGACAGCCGAGGCATTTTTCGCTGTCATAAACGACCGCCCCCGGCGCTGTCTGATGCAGCGCTCCCACCGGGCAGGCCGAGGCGCAAGCCGGCTCAAGGCAGTGACGGCACTGCTTCCTTATATAGCGGAATCGCTGTCCCCCATTGCCGGCCTCCCGCGGAAGCGGCTTGGGCAATATCGAAGTCCAATTGTACGCCGAAAGACCGTCGTTTTTCTGCCACAGTCTCGGAATATCCATCGGCAGCCGATTGGCTGACTTGCAGGCAGAGACACATTCCAGACAGCCGATACATTTGGTAACATCGGTCAGTATCGCTTTCATACAGGAACTCCCTTTTTGTTCAAGGATATTGCAACCGGCTCATCAGTATCAGGTGGGAATCTCCACGCCAGCGTCGCCACCAACTGCGACAATGGCATAAGCACACAGTGCGCAATCTTGGTGAACGGAAGCAGCACAAATATCAACTCCGCCGAGAGTATATGAATCAGCATGTAAAAACGATATCCGGCTGGCGTCACTCCGGCATGGGCGCAGATATAACCGGTGATAAAGGGAACGATTAAAATTAACGGCCAGAGATAATCCTGTTTGCGGCTCAAAAATGACGCGGCTCTGACCGCGATTCTCCCGAAAAACAACGCCAGCCCGAAAATTATCGTGCTCAGGGTAAGATAATCCGCCCAACTCTTGGGTAGAGTTATCCAGCCAAGGCCGGTTCCGCTTTTCCATAACTCAACATGGGCGAAGAGAAATATCGGCACCAGTATTAAGCCTGTATGAAAGAGAATAGATAAAAGGCTGTAAACAGGACGACTCCCGAAGGCTTTCCTGACCGGGAACAACCATCCCAGAGTTTTCTTGATAGCCTGCTTCCAGGGAATGTTCTTATCCCCCGCTTTCCGGTACGCTTCGATCGCCCCCCAGATATCGAGTATAAAAATCCGCAGCAGCCCCAGCGCCATAATGGCGAAGGTCAGTCGAAACAATGGTCCTTGAGCCAATTCCAATAAGGTCTGCACTATCTCCTCGCTATTTCATCAGTTCTTATTCTCTAAAATTATCGCTTTATAAATCAGGTCGTGCAAGCCGACCACTTCGCAGTCAATCTTCTGGTCCTCGACCAGTTCCCGCAGCTGCTTTTTGCAGTTGGCGCAGGGCGCGACCAGATACTTGCACCCCGAACCTCTTATCTGTTCCGCTTTAACTTTGCCCGCGATAGTGGTGCGATAAGGTCGAATCTCATCTATGGAGACCGTACCGCCGCCGCCGCCGCAACAGATATTATTCTCCCCGTGCGGCTCCATCTCAACATAATTCTTGCAGAACGCCTTCAGTATTTCCCGCGGCTGGTCAATTATCCATCCCTGCCGGGCAATATTGCAGGGGTCATGATAGGCAACCTTCTCGGTAACAATGTTCGGGTCGAGCCGGAAACGCCCCTCTGTTAGAGCGCCGTAAGTATATTCCATTATATTTATGACCGGAAGCGCCTTCTCGCCACCGCAATAGGTCGGCACAAAATACTTGGCGGAACGGGAAGCATGCCCGCATTCGCCTATCAGGATATTTTTCCCTTTAAGCCTTTCCGCTTCGGCATGGACTTTCTTGACTATCCGCTCCAGCATCCGGTCGCTGTAAAAAAGACCGTAATTGATGCCGTCAAAATATCCGGTTCCGGTTGTCCAGGAATCGCCCGTCGCAGCAAAGACAGCCGCAATGCCCATTAACGTGTCCGCTTCCATCAGGTAATCGCTGACCGCCGGAAAGAAAACATAATCGCACCCCTCAACGTCGAGCGGGAATTCTATCTCCACCCCTTTGGTCTCCCGCATATCATCCTGAAGGAACTCGAGCGTATCCAGAAGAGCCGGCACCGGTATAGCGGAGGTATTGCCGGTCTTCCCTTCCAACTGCTCCCTCACGCTCACCACCAGCGCCCGCGGAGCAATCCCTATCTCACTCAAGATGTACCTTCCCAGATGGGTAATGAGACCATGGTCGATACCGGCCGGACATTCGATACTGCAGCGCCGACAGGCCGTGCAGTTCCAAAATGATTCGGCCATCTCTTCTATCATCTCATCAGTCAGACCGGAATCACCCAGAACTCTTCCTTTCAACATCCCTCCCATGGTGAAATGACGACGATAAACCCCCAGCAGCAGTTCCGAGCGGTAGCAGGGAATATCTTTCAAATCGCCCGATGCCAGATATACCTGGCACTGCACCGAGCAGCGGGAACACTTGGCGCTCATCCGGATAAAATGCTCCAGGGCAAAACGGTAATTGGAGTGCCTCAGAATGACGGCAAATGCTTCCAGGAACCGGCGCGGACGGTCGGCGACATCGTAATCTTCCACATGGTAACGAACCGGCAGCCTCTGCCTCTCCATTACCTCCGGTTTCTTGGTCGGTTTCAGCGCCCGGGTTCGTTCTTCTTCAGTTGCTCTGTTCTTGTTCATTCTATCTCCAGTTGACTCTATTTCTTTTATTATGGAAGTCCTATTGCAGCCTCTTTCGCGGAGAAATCGCGATATCTTTCTTCTTTCCCGATGCCTTCTCGTGTCCGCTGACCGGAAGACGTAAGAGTGGAATTCGTTTCTGCTTCTTTGATGGAAGCCCCAGTTCGGTACCGGGCTCAATCAACTCAATTCCATACTCATCACAGATCTGAACCGCCCTGGGATTGGCTGGATAGATATAAACCTGGGCATGAAAGTCGGCTGATGCAACCCGATGAAACAGGGTCAGTTCCTGCTCAAATCGATAAGTATGGCTCCCGCAACAGACCGCCACCCGCACCGGCTTATGACAGACCGGACAGCGAATCTCTGCAATCAAATCGATGGGAAACGGGGCTGAACTCGCCGCCTTACCGATATGATAACCGTGACTCCGAAACAGGTCTTTGGTCCAGCAGAGCAGATCTTTTAGAGGAATTTTGGATTTCTCCAGAGCGCATTCTTCGGAGTCTTCATCCGCGCGCAGTTTCCCCTTCAAGCATAGGAGAAGCGCTTCCTCAATCGGTTGAGTGATATTTCGATAGACTGTTATCCCCTGGGAGCGCAACAGGTCATGGTAGAAACTCTTGATGCCGTCACAGATTAGACTGTTAACCTCCAGTTTCCGCAACAGCCGCACCCGCTCAAACCCTTCACAACCGATGCATTCATAAAGCGCCCGACTGAGGATAATGCCGCCTCTGGCTTCGACTACCAGGAATTTCCCGGCGCTTTCAAAGCAAGGGGCGATTTCATCACCATATTTCGGAACGGCAACGGTCAATTTCATACATAAAATCTATATGAAAAATCGTGCCGAATTGATTAGGCTATGTTAATGCGCTATGACCCAAAAGGTTATGCTTCAAGCGAAAATAGAAATATTGCATTTGGTGCAACATTAGATATTGAATTCAGGCAAATAATGTTGCATCAATCAACATTTGTGCAACAATTCTGATTCAGGATTCGCGATATTTTTGGGGGTCGATATTATATCTTTTGAGTTTACGCCAGAGAGTTGTCCGCTCGATTCCCAGAGCCGCCGCCGTCTTTCCCTGATGTCCCTTGAACTGCCGCAACGCACTTTCAATCCGGCTCTGCTCATCAATCGCCTGCAATAGCGGTGTTCTATCAGATACCGCCACGGGGGGAATCGGCTGCTCAGCCCCGTTCAATTCGGTCGGAAGATGCTCCGGGTGTATTATGCTGCCGCGACAGATAACAAAGGCATACTCTATAATATTCTCCAATTCACGAATATTCCCCGGAAAATCATAGCGCATCAAAATATTCATAACCTCCGGGCTGACACTGACAATATTCTTGCCGCGGCGGGCATTGTTTCGCTTGATAAAATGGTCAACCAGATAAGGAATATCTTCTCGTCGGGACGTCAGCTGCGGCAGGTCAAATTTGACCACCGCCAGACGGAAATAGAGGTCATCGCGGAATTTCCCTTGCGCCACCAGCTCCCGCAGGTCTTTGTTGGTAGCGGCGACAATTCTGATATCGGCATTGACAGCTTTGGTGCTGCCGACCGGCTCATACTCCCGTTGCTGGAGAAGCCGGAGCAACTTTACCTGCGTGGACAGTGGCAGTTCCCCGATTTCATCAAAGAAAACGGTCCCTTCCTGCGCCATGGCCAGCTTGCCGGCTTTGTCTTTCTTGGCATCAGTGAAAGCCCCCTTAACATACCCAAACAGCTCCGATTCGAATAACTGCGGAGGAAGTGTCCCGCAGTTTATCACTACATAATTGCCCTTTTTTCGCGGGCTGAGATTATGAATCGCCCGGGCGAAAAGTTCCTTGCCGGAGCCGGAGGGCCCCTGTATCAAAACCGTGCTCTCACTCTCGGCGACATCGGGAAGTATCGAAAACAGTTTGTGAATTATCGGGCTCTTGGAAATGATATCTTCAAAGGAGTAGTTCTTCCAGAGTTCTTTTCGCAGATGCTCAATGGCGGAAAGGTCGCGGAAAGTCTCCACGGCGCCGAGTACTTTGCCGTCGTCATCCCGAAGAACCGCCGTCGAAATGCTTATCGGAATGGTATCGCCGCTACTGTTTATAATATTCACCGGCTGGTCGATCGATTCCACTCCGGTCCGAAGAGTCCTTTCCAGAAGACAGCCATGCTCGCATATATCGGAATGAAAAACCTCATAACATCGACGGCCAATTGCTTTTGAGGCTGCTATACCGGTAATCCGCTCCGCCGCCGGATTGAATGAGGTAATAATCCTTTCGCTATCGACAGTAAAGACACCGTCGGCAATAGAACTGAGGATCACTTTGAAAAAGCGAAGGTCGCTGCTCCCCGGCTCCATTTACAACCATTCCTTGCGGCGCACAAACATCAGCATACCGCAACAATATATCGCGGCAAAGGCGATTTTCATAGATGAAAATCGGCACAAAGCAGTCTCCCGATGTTCGCAGCGGCTCGTTTTGAAAGGGCATTAAATCGCCTTGACAATCGATGAAAATCGATTATAATTGACCCGCCGTTGGCGATTTTTTTTGCTCATTGACGATATTATAAAGCAAGACGGCGCCTCATAGTTTTCGTTGGTGCTTGTTCCGCCCGGACAAGACAACTGTGATAACGAGGCAAGCAAAGTCCTAGCCTTTGCGGAGTACGAACATTACTCCCCTGTAGCTCAGCTGGTAGAGTCCCGCCGCAAGCGGGATTAATCACCGGGCCGCAGGATGACAAGATAAATAGTGAGTTACTCCCCTGTAGCTCAGCTGGTAGAGTCCCGCCACCGGCGGGATTAATCACCGGGCCGCAGGGTGACAAGATAAATAGTGAGTTACTCCCCTGTAGCTCAGCTGGTAGAGCAGGTGACTGTTAATCACCGGGTCGCAGGTTCGAGTCCTGCCGGGGGAGCTTTTTATTCCAGATAGTAGCTCAGCTGGTAGAGTCCCGCCGCTGGCGGGATTAATCACCGGGTCGCCCGCCGTGGCGGGCCGGAGGAGCTTGATTTCAGACAGCCTTCACCTCTAATGCCCTTCTGGACATACATAATTCAGAGTGCATCGTCTGGTCGATACTACTGCGGTTCAACCAATGATTTAGACCGACGAATCAGCCAGCACAATAATCCCAACTATACCACCACGAAAACCACCAAGAGATTCAAAGGAGCTTGGAAACTGATTCTGGCGATTCCCTGCGCCGATCGAGCCGAAGCCATGTCCAAAGAACGCCAGATAAAGAAAAGAGGCATCGGCCGATTCCTGAAAAACTCAGTTCGGTCTTGACTTCATCAGCCGATGTTAATCACCGGGTCGCCCGCCGCCAACAAACGACTGTCTTGACATTCCCTCTGTTTTCAAGTAATCTGGCATCCAGCAGGATAAAAAGATTGGAATCGCCATTGGTGCCATGAGAATTGTCAGAAATTCGATCGACCTGAAAGACCTGAGAGAAATGTCTAGCGCCACTTTTGGGAGCCTGGTCAAAGCGGTTGTAGACGTTGAGCGTGACCTGTTGGCTCTTGACTCCGAGCTTCACTCTGACCTGGAGCATATCTTGATAGAGGACGGTTCCAGGCAGCCTGACCTCTGGGGAATTAATCTCTATCCTGAGCTGCCTGAGTCAGAATTCATAGAATTTGATTCTCTGATAAATATCCGACCCTGGCAGGGAAACCGGAGCCGTGATGTCGAAAATCCTGATATAAGGGAGAAAATCGTTCAAACTGTTGCCCGCAAGGTCAGGCGATGAAATTCCAGCACCAGGAATTGGCCGCCGGACGATGGCGGGAACTTGGTTTCGCCGAGCAGATGGGCCATATCGGGAGCGAAATTGAGCGGGCTATAAACTGGAAGAAAAAAGAGAATGCCGCCTATTCTCAGATGGCTTTCGAGCGCGCTCTGGAACTTCTTTATTTGACCATAGATGACCCCGGGAATCGTCGCCGCTTGCGTGAACTGGTCCGCCTCAAGGAGGTCCTCCTTGATAGTTTCATGGGCGAGAATCAATATCGCTCCACCGATGAACAGTGGCGCAAATATTTCCTCTTTTTCGCCTATGCCGCCCGTAAAAAATACTGAGACTTCTATTTAACACTTCTATGCACACTAAATCTATAGAGCCATTTCGCCACAGTCATACCTTCGGGCAGGAAATTCCCCGCGCCGGCGAAAAACGGACCATGGTCGTCATCATTATCACCGCCGTCACTATGGCGGTCGAAATCACCGCCGGTATTATCTATGGCTCTATGGCGCTTCTGGCCGATGGCCTTCATATGGGCTCCCATGCCTCCGCCCTGGCGATTACCGCTTTTGCTTATTTCTATACCCGACGGCACGCTGCCGATAAACGATTCAATTTCGGCACCGGTAAAGTCAATTCACTGGCCGCTTTTGCCAGCGCTATTCTCCTGATTGTCTTTGCCCTGATTATGGCGATAGAAAGTATCAAACGATTCTTCTCCCCGGTTCCAATCGAATTCAATCAGGCAATCCTGGTGGCAATAATAGGCTTGGCGGTCAATGGCTTCTCTCTTCTAATCCTGCGCGGGAGTGGTCATTCCGATAGTCACCACGGTTCGGAACATTCTCATTCAGAGCACCATCATCATGCCCACGAAAAACACCACCACTTTCTTAAGTCCGACCACAATCTCTGGTCGGCATATCTTCATATTCTCGCCGATACGCTAACTTCTCTTCTGGCAATCTTAGCTTTGCTGGCGGGAAAATATTTCGGTCAGCGATGGCTCGACCCCTTTATGGGGCTGGTCGGGGCCGCCCTGGTCACCCGCTGGTCGCTGGGATTGTTACGCACCTCGGGGCACGTCCTGCTCGATATGAAAGTGCCGGCGCAAGTAAATGAAATGATTCATGATGCCATCGAATCAGAATCTGACGCCCGGATTTCCGACCTGCATATCTGGGCCGTCGGCCCCGACATCTACGCCGCCGAAATCGTCATATTCGATTCAAATCCGAAAAACCCGCAGTATTATAGTTCTTTGCTCCCGCAAGACCTCGGCATTGTCCACTCGACCATTCAAGTCGAAAAATGCCGGTAAGAGCAGTTCCGAAAGAGCCCCCGCTTATCCCGATTTGAAATGAAATCATTGATTCTGCATTGAACTGCCTTCAATTAGAATTTGGAATCATCGCCCCTTTTGATTATAATGAAACATTAGGTTCAGGGAGTGGCTATGGCATCCAGGCTTGCTATCATAATTCTCTTTTTTCTGTCTTTCTGGTCTCCTGATTGTTCCGCTCAATCAAGTAATTTCTTATCGCTTGAAATCGGTTCCTTTCAGAAGCAGAGACATGAGTTCAAAATAAATCGGAAACGGGGAAACGAATACAAGCTGACCATAAACTCCTCGTATCGCACCAAACTTGCCGAAAAGGTGAGCAATAAAATATATATGACAACGGTACCGGAAGGCCCCTATGGCGCTATCAGCGGACTGAAGGCTGCCCACAATAGGAGACCGCTGAAGAAAGACCGCGAAATCATGGTGCTAGACGCCTCTCGGCAAGATGTTTTCCTCACGGATTCACGAATTTATACCCTATTATGGCCCGACGGCTTGACCGTTGGAGACACTCTTTCGGTCAGTTTCTCCAAAATCTTCGAGGACGTAAAAAATTTCCCGCCAATATTCATATTTAACGCCGATTCTATCGCGGGCGTCTCTCTTCATTTCAAATATCCCAAAGAAATCTCGGTCGATTTCGAAATCTCTTTTCCGCAGGGAGCAATTCCCTATCGCATCTCCGACACTGTTGGCGGAAGAGTCTTGGAGTTTTCATCGTTAAAACGAATTGAAGAAAAAGAATATTTTCCCTTCAACGACCTCCTGGCCGTTATTCTTTGCCGCGTCACATTGGGGAATGAAGTGCTTAATCTCCCTACTCCTGAATTATTATCCCGTTGGTATCAAAAGATGTTAGACTCACTGGTTCGGCCGGAGAGCACGCTTGCCGGGATTTCAATCGAAGGACTGGATACTGCAAATTCGAATGTCGATAAATTGCGGTTAATAAACGACTTTGTTCATAAGAAGATTCGTTATTACTCCGACCTGCGGAACGACCACGCTATCTTTCCCCACGCTCCGTCTCTTGTTATCGAAAATATGTATGGAGATTGTAAGGACCGCGCTTACCTGGCGAAGGTTCTTGCTGCTGGGGAGGGTATTAAGGTCGACCTGGCGCTCGTTTCCTCGAGATACCGGCCGGAGACAGAAATGATTTATTACGGGTTTTTTGATCATGTGGTCTGTTACTATGAGGATTCAACCAGCCGTCTCTTCTTTGACCCAACTGCGAAAAACATATCTTTCGGTTATCTTCCCGATTTCCTTTATGGTAAGAAGGCGCTCGTGCTCGATCATAACAACCCCAGATTTCTGGCAATAGAATTCCCCCCACTTCTGCCGTCGCTGGAACTGACCATCGACCTGACTGAGGGATTTCTTGACAGCAGCCAGGCTTCCGTAACATTTCGAAACAGCCTTGGCGTGTCTGCCATTTCATCTCTGGCGGAGTTGCAACCTTCGAATCGCGACCAATTTCTCTCGTCGCTGATATCTGAAAGAGTCGTAGGCATAGGCCTGAGTGAATTTCAGCTGGTTGACAGCGGAGGGCAGGTAGTCAAATTCCAAGCCAATGCGGACATGACCAATTATCGGGGAGCCACACCGGACAAAGTTATTCTTCCTCAAAACGGCATCATTATTGCCGACAATAAAATTCTGAGACGCGAAAACGACTCCTTTCCGCTCTACTTTGGTTCTCCCCAGTATACCGCAGTTACCCTCAAATTCGGCGCCGACGAATTTCTTCCGCCGACTGATTCTTTTATGATAGAGGTGGATAATTCCTGCTTCTATAGTTCGAGGGCAACTGAAGATTCCTCAGGAGTTCTTAGCATAGATTACCAGTATCGCCGATTCTCATCGGTCCTTGCAGGTGACCGCAAACAGGCTTTTATAGATTTCTGTCGGGGGTATTTCAACAATAAGGCAAATATTTATACTCTGATAAGGAGGCGACTGTGAGAAGATTACTGGGTGTTCTGATGGCGACTTCTGTCGCCATGCTTCTGGCTTGCACGGTTTCGCGAAAAGTCACAAACCTGGCGCTTCCGGATGAGAGCGCCGCGCCGATATCGACAAATGAATTAAATAAATATCTGGAAAAATACCCGGGCCAGGACCTGATATATATAATCCGTGAACTTTCATACGACCACAGCGGCGTAAAAGAAAACCTGGGACTGGCGTCAGAATGGAGCCTTCAATGTGTGATTCACTATAAATATATTATTCTCAATCCGGAATCGGAGGACATCACGCGGTTCACTATTGGATTCTTGCCCAAAGACCTCTATATCGTGTTAAAAAATCCTGACGGTACCGTCAGGCGGTTTGGAAACAATGACCTCCAGAAACGAAAGGGAAGTTTCGACGAAGATGAATACACCCTGATATTTCCTGCCGTGGTGAAAGGCACCACTGTCGAGCTCGGTTATCTCTTTTCCGTCCCGGGATATCTTTCCATTGACGTCAACAATGAATTCATGCTGCAGTTTCGCGCCCCTTGCGAGACTTTGAAATTCGTTTATGCCTTTCCTGACTGGTGGAATATTGAATTTAAGTCCGTCGGGGGAGATAGCCTGGCGCCGCTTTACAACCTGGAATTCGACCCGGAAAGTCACAAACAGATTATTAGATATAAGGGAATAGATGTTCCGGCTTTTCCCGACGAACCGTACTCTCCCTATTTTAGGGAAATCGGCAGGTATCTCAGCTTTCGCTTCACGGACATAGAAATGATGGGGCAAAAGGCAAAATTACCGAAAAACTGGGATGATATCGCGGAGAATATTCGCAAAACCCTGCTTGAAAAGTCCGATAAGTATAAGAAAGAAATCACCGCTCTGGTTGCCGACCTTACCAAAGATGCCGCTTCCGAAACCGCCCGACTCGATACTATCGTATCCTACATTCAGAAGAACATCAGACGCGGGCGAAGCGGAGCAGAGGGAAATTACCGCAAAATTCTGGCTGATAAGATGGGCAACGACTGGGAAATTATCGGATTGACTGAGAAAATGCTGAAAGTAAGCGGCATTGCCGCCGAGTATGTGCTGATACACACCGCCGAGCAGGGACCTTTTGACAGTGATTACTATTCCTACGACCAATTCAGTATACCGGCGGTTTATGCCACCGCTGATAGCCTCAATTATGTTATTTGCTCCAATCTCGACTTTCTTCCTCATAACGTAATTCCCGATTACCTTCAGGAACAGCCGGCATTGATAATTTCAAAGGAATCTGCACAGCGGATAAAAAATATGCCGGCCGGCGACCCGAAGCAAAACCTCCTTGTAGGCGAGACCGAGATTGTGCTTCGCGAGGATGGAACCGTAAGCGTGACCGAGAAAACTTCCGTTTCGGGCTATCCGGCAGCGCTCATTAGGATGATTCTTCAGGGACTGAAAGGGAGCGATCTTCGAAAAACGGTCTCCGATTACTTCATTTATTCTGACGGTGAAGTTGATATCGACACTTTCAACATCTCCAATCTGGAAATAATAAAGGAACCGCTTATTGTGGAGGCTCAATATACAATAGATAATCTTATCCGTATAGGAGACGATGAGGCTATCTTTCAGACCAGCGGACTCCTCTCCCCGCTCCGCGGTGAGGTGATGAGAATTAGGCCCGAACTGAGAGTCAATCCGGTCAAGGTCCCATTTTCAGAAAACTACAAACAGACGATTACAATTAAATATCCATCCGACTGGACCATTGCCTCGGAACTCAATGATATATCATTTGCGAATCAGTTTGGTGAAGTGAGCGGACATTTCTTGCTCGCCCCCGGGTTAATCTCTGTCAACCAATCGCTAACAATGAATAAGGTCTGGGAGCCACGCGAAAAGATAACCGACCTGATAGACCTGACCAAACGGACATCCCAACTCTGGATACCGACAATAGTCTTCTTGAAAGATTAGGTTCCGTCTCCTGAAGCGTTCTGTCCGGGCCGATTTTCGCCTCCCTGAAAAGTAACGGCCGGCCTACAATTACTGTTAATTAATTATCTAACAATTGATTACGTTTTTCTGGAACTTTTCCCTTGACTTTTCCGTTATAATAAATTAAATAACTGGATAGTTAAACTAAATAGTTGGATAATACGATGCAAAAAGAACAGACTCACGAAACCGAAAAAACCCTCGAAAAAGAGAGCGCCCAAAAAATATTCGAGGCGGCCCGCGATGAATTCGCCCGCTTCGGATTCGAGGGTTCTCGGGTCGACCGCATAGCAGCCAGCGCCGGAGTCAACAAGGCGATGATCTATTACCACTTCCGGAGTAAAGAGAATCTCTACCAGGAAGTGATTCGGGAACATCTGACTCATATCGGCGCCTATGTCGAGCAGGTGGTCATTGAAAGCGACTCCATCGAGGAAGCGTTGCGCAAGATTGCCACCTTCTATCAAAGAATCTTTGACCAGCGCCAGAAATTCATCCCGATATTCTTGCGCGAACTCGCTTCAGGAGGGGAGAGGCTTCGCTCCGCCTTCACTTCCGAAATAATGGAGCGGGGGCTCTCGCATCGCCTGCGCAACCTCATCGAAACCGGCAAAGAGCACGGCCGGTTCAGCGACCGCGACAGCACCCACGCCATTATCTCTTTCATCGGGATGAACATCTTCTACTATATGGCAGCGCCAATTCTCAATTCTGTTTGGGAGATAAAAAATGAACAGGAATTCCGCGAACAGCGGGCGAAGGAAGTGGTCGACCTTTTCCTCTACGGCCTTCTTGCCCGGTAGGATATTGAATATGAAATATTTCATAGCGCTATTACTTCTGATGACCGCCTCAACGGTCCAGGCGCAGGTCAAACTGACGCTGGAAGAGGCTATCAAACTGTCGCAGGAGCATTCTTTCAGCCTGAAATCGTCTCGTTACGATTCCGCCGCGGCCGCTTCCGATTACCAGGCGGCACGCGCCGGACGATTCCCGGTCCTCTCGCTGAATGCCGCCACATTTTATATCGATGAACTGCAGACTGTTTCACTGCTTCCGACGCGAGCCATAGAATTGGGCTCGCATGAGAATTACCAGACCGACGTCAAATTATCTCTGCCTCTTTATACCGGAGGTCGGCTCTCCAGCCAAATAAATATTCAGAAAGAAATTCTGAATTCGCGCGCCTATGGGCTGGAAGCCGAGCGGCTTCGTGTCGCTTACACCGCGCGGCAGGCTTATCTCGGTTTTGTCATAGCAGGGCATCTGGTCAAGACCGCCGACGCCTCGCTTCAGAGAATCAGCATCATCCAGAAGGACGTCGATAATCTGCATGCTGTCGGGATGGCCGATTCGGTCGATATCCTCGATGCCTCCCTCGCTTATCAAAAAGGGAAGCAGACCCTGATTGAGCGCGAGACCGCTTTCCGCAACAGTTCCACCCTGCTGGCGCAGGTCACCGGACTGGAGCGCCAAAGCGAAATCCTCTCCGATGAGATAATACCGCTTCCGGATGAACTCCCGACAAAAAGCCTGGAAAAAACAGAAATCGTTCGTCCGGAACTGAAACTTAGCGATAGCCGCGTAAAATCCTCGGAGCATCTGGTTGGCATCAGCCGGGCCGCTCTCTTTCCGACCGTCAGCGGATATCTGGGGTACTCCGCCGGAAAACCGAACCGTGATTTATTCAACGCCGAGTGGAACGATTATTTCCATGCCGGGGTGTCCCTCAACTGGGAGTTCAATCTGGGGGGAAAGACTATCCATACCACCCGCTCCGCCAGGCAGGCGATGTTCTCCTCGCAGATGGCTCGCGAGAGGGTCAAAGAGCAATTGACCTTGCAAGCCGACCTGGCGCGCAACAATCTCCAGCGCGCCTATCAAAATTTCAAAATATCCAAAACCGAGTTCGATATTGCCACCCGCAAATATCGACTCGGCCAGGAAAAACATAAAGCGGGCGAAATAAGCATCAATCGCCTTCTGGAACTGGAAGCGGAACTTACCGCCGCCGAGCAGTTATACCAGGTCTCAATCATAAATTACTATCTGGCTGAATCAGAATACCTTTACGCCACCGGCGACAGCCGCATTTTCGGAGGATTCACAAATGAGTAAGAACAGTCTCTCTATAATCATCATATTGCCGCTGGCTTTCCTGCTCTCTTCCTGCAGCAAGGATAACGATATCCCCGGCGGCTCCGGGCTTATCGAGGCGACCGAAATCACCTTCTCCGCCGAGACCGCCGGTCAGTTGAAAGCTCTTTACTTTGAGGAAGGGGACAGTATTGCCGCCGGCGATACCATCGGCATTGTCGATACCGTAACAGTCCGACTCCGGCTGCAGGAAGCCGAGGCTGTCAGAAAAACAGTGGCGACCCGTCTCCGCACCGCCTCCCTCGCAATTGAGCAGGCCGACCAGAATCTGGAGCTCGCCCGCAAGGAGTTTGAGCGTGTTTCCGCCCTTATCAAGAGCGGCTCCGCCAATCAGCAGCAATATGACAAAGCCGAAACCGCCTTCAATCTGGCCCAATTGGCGCGCCAGCAGGCCGCCGCCGCTTATGACGCCACCGCGGCAGAATTGACCCGCGCCGAGGCCTCTATCGACCTCCTGAAAAAGCAGCTCTCCGACTGCTTCCCGGTATCACCGCAATCCGGAATCGTGGTCAATAAGTATGTCGAAGCCGGCGAATTGGTCGCCCCCGGCAAACAACTGCTTCGTATCGCCAAACTCGATACCGTCTGGGTGAAAATCTATCTGCCGCCCTCGGAACTGACCCGTTTCACCCTGGGGAGCTCCGCCTTTGTTGACCCCGAAGATGGCCGCTCCGAACCGCTGCAAGGATATCTCTCCTGGATTTCATCCGAAGCGGAATTCACCCCCAAGAATGTCCAGACCAGGGAAGCCCGCGCCGACCTGGTCTATGCCGTTAAAATCATGATTCCCAATCCGAACGGCGCTCTCAAAATCGGGATGCCGGTAGCGGCGAAGATACGATGAACGTCGTCGTGGTCGAAAATCTGAGCAAGCGATACGGCTCAATCACCGCCGTCGATAATTTCAGCTTCAGCGCCAATGAGGGTGAAATACTGGCGCTGGTCGGCCCCGACGGCGCCGGCAAGACCTCTATCTTTCGCTCCGTCTGTGGCCTTCTCCATTACAATAGCGGCGCCATCTCCGTTTCCGGATATGACGTCTCTCGAGAATTCGATAAAGTCAAACCACACCTGGGATATATGCCGCAGAGCTTTTCGCTTTATCCCGACCTTTCCGTCGAGGAGAATCTCTTCTTCTACGCCGGCATGTTCGGAATAAAAAAGAGAGAGTTCGCCGAGAAGAAAAAGCAGCTCTATCAATTTTCGGGACTTGGTCCCTTTTATGACCGTCGCGCCGGCGCCCTTTCGGGCGGAATGAAACAGAAGCTGGCGCTCAGCTGCGCTCTGGTGCATGACCCCAAAGTCCTTATGCTCGATGAGCCGACTACCGGCGTTGACCCCCTTTCGCGACGTCAGTTCTGGGAGATACTGAAAGAACTTCGGAATAATGGCTCCACCATCATTGTTTCTACTCCCTATATGGATGAAGTCGCGCTTTCCGACCGCGCCATCTTTATCTTTGATGGGAAAAAACTTGCCGAAGGAACCCCCGCCGAACTGCCCCGTCTATTCTCCGGAAAAGCCTATCGCGCTGATGTCACTCCGACACATGAACTGATGGAAAAACTGGGCAAAATTGACGGGCTGAGTTCGCGGCGGTTCGGCTCCTCGGTGCATATTTATGTCGGGGAAAATGACTCTCTTGAAAATTACCTGAGACAGCTCGGGACGATTGGCATCGAACCAGGCGCCCTGCACGAAATCCCACCCGACCTTGAAGACACCTTCATTCAACTGATGGGGAGATAATTCATGGAATACGCCGTTACCATAGATAAACTGACCCGCAAATTCGGCGAGTTTAAAGCGGTGGATGAAATCTCTCTTTCGGTTGAGAAGGGGGAGATTTTCGGATTTCTTGGCGCCAATGGCGCCGGGAAAACGACCGCTATCCGGATGCTCTGCGGCTTACTTCTCCCCACCTCCGGCTCCGGCACCGTCAACGGTCACAATATCTTCACCGAAAGTGAGCAAATCAAACAGAGCATCGGTTATATGTCGCAGAAATTCTCCCTCTATCGCGACCTGACCGGACGGGAAAACCTTCAATTCTACGGTTCTGTCTATCAAATTCCATCCGGCGACCTTAAAAGCCGTATCGCCGAACTGG